>NZ_JBHWZH010000110.1:0-20026 GCF_042728285.1 Streptomyces sp. NPDC060194
CCGACGGCCTCCAGGGCGCGGCGCTGGGTGCCCGTGAGGTGGGCCGGGAAGTACACGTAGCAGACGCCGCCGGTGCCGGAGGAGACCTTGCCGGAGGCGTTGTAGCGCTTGGTGCGGAGCCAGATCTTCTCCCACTCCGCCCGCTTGTAGATCCGCCGGACGGCCTCGTTGCTCGGGGAGGCGGGGTCGTTGGCGATGACGTCGCCGGTGGCGGTGAAGCCGATCACGGTCATGAGGTGGCCCGAGGTGCCGTAGCCGGCGCCGGTCAGCTCCTCCTTGAGGAAGGACTGCGAGGTGATGACCGGGATGCCGGCCCGGATCAGGGTCTCCAGGTCGGTGAGCGAGGTGAGCCGGGTGACGACGCCCTGCAGGTCCTTGTAGGTGGCGGCGTAGGCGGCGTTGAACGGCCAGTTGCCGCAGCCGTCGTACTGGTAGTCGAAGGTGTAGCGGGCCGCGTGGCAGACCTGGGGGTCGGCGAACTCGGGGTTCACCCAGGCCAGCTGCTCGGCGGTGGGGCGGCGGCCCCAGTACTCGATGATCATCTGCGAGGAGGTGGGGCTGCACCAGGCCTCGCCGCCGTTGTCGTACTCCGGGTACTGCCCGACGTGGGTGTTCTGCGAGTAGCGCGGCACGGCCAGCTCGCGGGCGAGGCCCGGGGTGGAGGCGGGGACCTCGAAGCGGTCGGGCACGTCGGAGGACATGGCGCCGAGCCGCCAGAGGGTGGGGGTCGCCTTCGAGCCCGGCCGCCGGTAGAGCGTCACGCGCAGCCGGTAGGAGGTCAGGCGCAGCCCGGTGGAGGCGTCGTCGATGGCGAAGGTGTCGGTCCAGATGCTGCTCTTGTCGTCGGTCTGGTCGTCGACGGACGTGCGCCGGATGTCGCCGTCGCCGGCCGCCCAGCGGCCCATCACGTACCAGGGGGTGGCGGTGCCGTCGGAGTAGGTGCCGCTCAGCTCGACGGCCAGCCAGGTTCCTTCGGGGGTGTCGGCGTTCCAGGAGGCGATGAGCTCCGTGGCGGGGACGCGCGAGCGGCGGACCGGGGAGGTCCAGGTGGCGTACTCCCAGGTGGCGGTGGTGCCGGTGTGCGGGTCGGTGTAGTCGGTGGTGCCGGCCGGGCGGGCGATGGCGAGCCCGGGTCGGCGGCCCGCGACGGTCCGGGTGCCCTGACCCTCGCCGCTGCGCCAGTCCTTGAACGAGGTCCAGAAGTGGTTGTCGACGGTGGCGGCCGGGCGGGCCGGCCGGGGCGCGGCGACGGCGGGTCCGCCCGCGGCGGCGGCCGCGGCCGCCGCGACGGCGGCGGTGAGGACGGTTCTGCGCGAGGTGGAGCTGGTCATGGGCGGGACCCCCTGAAACGGACGGGCAGGTTCACGACAGTGGGGAAACTATCGCCGCCGGGAAGCCCCAGGGCCAGTGTTTCCGACCGCGCCGTTGGACCAACATTGGTCTCTACCAGTGGCGTGATCAGCGGCGATGCGAACCCCGCCCGCGACGTCCGCCCGGTGACCCGCTCCGGTGACCCGCTCCCGGCCGTACGATCGGGGCATCATGAACGAACTCGGCGACCTCGCGGCGCGACTGCTCGCCGCGCCCGCCTCCTGCGGCCCGGTGCGGCTGGTCGCCGTCGACGGGCACGCGGGCTCGGGGAAGACCACGTTCGCGACGCTGCTCGCCGAGGCGCTCGGCGGCGCTCCCGTCCTGCGGCTCGACGACGTCGCCACCCACGACGAGCTGTTCGCGTGGACCGGGCGGCTGCGGGAGCAGGTCCTGGCGCCGCTCTCCCGCGGCGGTACCGCGCGCTACCGCCCCTACGACTGGGTCCGGCGCGCGTTCGGCCCGGAGCGGACCATCGCCCCCTCCCCCGCCCTGGTCGTCGAGGGAGTCGGGGCCGGCCGGAGCGCCCTGCGCCCGCACCTCGCCGGGCTGCTGTGGATGGACCTGGACGCCCGGACCGCGTGGGAGCGCGGCCGGCTGCGGGACGGACCGTCCCAGAGCGCGTTCTGGGACGGCTGGGTCCCGGCCGAGCGTCGGCACTTCGTCGCCGACCCCTCGCGGCCGTTCGCCGACGTCCTCGTCCGGCAGCGGACGGGGCCGCACGACGCCGACCGGCCACCGGGGGCACGGGGGTACGCGCTGCTGCCGGGCCCTGGGGTGATCACGGAACGTGACGGCGCGGAGACGGGCCGCTGACGACCGAGGGCGGCGAGGGCGGCCGTCGGCGGCGCTTGACCGGGGATGGCCCAGGTCCTACGTTCGAAGGACGCGGCCCTTCCCACCGGCCGCCCTGTGAACGCGGAGTCCCCGGTCGTTCCCCCGTGACCGGGGGCTCCGCCCCGCTCCCGCCCCGCCCGCCCGTCCTTCGCGCGGCCCGGCCCAGGCGATCACCCACGGTCACGGTGTCGTTCCGCCCTACGGCAGGACGTGTCCTCGCAGGTACGATGCCTTGCAGCGCGATCCGCCGGCCGCCCGGCCGGGCAGCGGGCCAACCCCCGTCGGCGGCTCGGCGGTCCGGCACGACACGGGGGCACGGCGGGTGGGGGACGCGATGGACTTCGGCACGCAGGGCTCGCACGCCCCCGCCGATCTCGCCTGGCTGCGCGGCGTCGACGCCTACACCATGGGGGCGTACCCGCAGGCCGAGGAGGAGTTCCGGGCCGCGGTGCGGATGGATCCGGCCATGGCGGACGCCTGGCTCGGCCTGCACGCGCTCCGGGTGGACACCACGGCCGCCCTGTTACGCATGTACCGCCACCGCGAACGCTTCGGCGAGCAGCGCTCCCGCCACCGCCGCACCCTCAACTCCTGGTACTGGCTGGGCTGGTGGGTGCAGCCGGTCCTGGAGCACCCGCGCGACCTGCTCCTCGCGCACGCCTCTCACTGGCTCGACGGACGCCATGTCCCCGAACTGGACCAGGCGCTGGCCGGTCTGCCGCCGGTCGACACCGACCACCAGGTCCGCTTCCTGCACGCCTGCCGGGCCTATCTGGTCAAGGACTGGGAGCAGCTGGTCCGCCACACCGAACCGCTGCTCGACGACCCGATCCTCGGCATCGAGGCCGGCCTGTTCGGCGGCATGGCCCGGGTCCGCCTGGAGATGTTCGGGCAGGCCGAGCCGCTGCTCTCGGCGGCGCTGATGCGGTGCCGCAGCGAGCAGCCGCAGCGCAAGGAGCTGCGCTACTGGCTGGCCCGCGCCCACGAGGGCACCGGCCGCAGCGCCGCCGCCCTCCCCCTGTACCGGGCCGTGCACCGCGTGGACCCCGCCTTCATGGACACCGCCGCCCGGCTCTCCGCGATCTCCGACGGCGACGGCCTGGACGACGCCGCCGACCTCGCCGCCGTGACGGCCGCCTTCGGGCAGGACACCGCCGACGGCCAGAGCGACGCCGACCCGCTGTTCCCCCCGGAGGGCCGCGAGCCGCGCTTCGGCGACGGGGCCGACCCCGCCCCGGTCGCCTCCCCGGCGGGCGGGGTGCCGGGCGCGCTCGGCGCCGTACGGGAGCGGGGCGGGCGGCGGGCGCCGCAGCCGCCGCCCGCCGCGGCGGACCCGGTGCTGCTGGCCGAGGCGCTGGCGGAACTGGAGCGGATGGTCGGGCTGGAACCGGTGAAGCGCCAGGTGAAGGCGTTGTCGGCCCAGCTGAACATGGCCCGGCTGCGGGCCGGGCAGGGGCTGCCGGTCCGGCCGCCGAAGCGCCACTTCGTCTTCTCCGGCCCGTCGGGGACCGGCAAGACGACCGTCGCCCGCATCCTCGGCCGGGTGTTCTACGCGCTCGGGCTGCTGGGCGGCGACCATCTGGTGGAGGCGCAACGCGCCGATCTGGTGGGCGAGTTCCTCGGCCAGACCGCCGTGAAGGCGAACGAGCTGATCGACTCCGCGATCGGCGGGGTCCTCTTCGTCGACGAGGCCTACGCGCTGTCCAACTCCGGCTACAGCAAGGGCGACGCGTACGGCGACGAGGCCCTGCAGGTGCTCCTGAAGCGGGCCGAGGACAACCGCGACCACCTGGTGGTGATCCTCGCCGGCTACCCCGAGGGCATGGACCGGCTGCTCGCGGCCAACCCGGGGCTGTCCTCCCGCTTCACGACCCGGGTGGACTTCCCCTCCTACCGGCCCGGCGAGCTGACCTCCATCGGCGAGGTGCTCGCCGCCGAGAACGGGGACGTGTGGGACGAGGAGTCCCTGGACGAGCTGCGCTCGATCAGCGCCCACGTCGTCGACCAGGGGTGGATCGACGAGCTGGGCAACGGCCGGTTCCTGCGCACCCTGTACGAGAAGAGCTGCGCGTACCGCGACCTTCGGCTCTCCGACTACGCCGCGACCCCGACCCGGGACGACCTGGCCACCCTCCGGCTGCCGGACCTGATGCAGGCGTACGGCGAGGTGCTCTCCGGCCGCGGGCCCGCCGACCGCACCGGCCCGCAGGAGCCCCCGCCGCTGTAGGGGGCCGTCAGCCGCCGGTGCCGGTGCCCCGCTCGTCGACCAGCGCGGCCAGCGCGCGGGCGTCCCGCAGCGCCTTCTCCCGGGCGATGCCCGGCTGGATGCCCATGGCGGGCAGCGAGGTGCCGTCGCTGAGGTCGAGGTAGACCCACGGGTCGCCGGAGCGCAGGTTGACCTGGACGATCTCCGCCCATTCGAGGCGCCGGGCGGTCGTCAGGTTGACGACGGTGACCCCGCGGTCGTCGGCGACCACCTTGGGCCGGCTGAGCAGCACCAGGACTCCGCAGAGCAGCGCCCCGGTGAAGACGAAGCTGATCTTCTCCCCCGTGCTCAGCCGGGGCACGAGCAGCCCCACGGTCGACACCGCGGCGAAGACCGCGACGCCGAGGGTCAGGAGCACGGCCCGGGTCCGGTTCGGCCGGAACGTGACCGGCAGGGCGGGGAGTTGCTCGTTCATGGTGCGGGGTCCCGGTGCGCGTTCAGAGCCGGCAGGCGTGGATGGCGGTGGTGAGGATCGCGCGGGCGCCGAGCGCGTAGAGGTCGTCCATGATCCGCTGCGCGTCGCGGGTGGGGACCATCGCGCGGACGGCGACCCAGCCCTCGTTGTGCAGCGGCGAGACGGTCGGCGACTCCAGGCCGGGGGTGAGGGCGACGGCCTGCTCCAGGTGCTCGGCACGGCAGTCGTAGTCCATCATCACGTAGGCCCGGGCGACCAGGACGCCCTGGAGGCGGCGCAGGAACTGCTGCACCTTGGGGTCGGTGTCGTCGGCGCCCGTGCGGCGGATGACGATCGCCTCGGAGGTCATGATCGGCTCGCCGAAGATCTCCAGGCCGGCGTTGCGCAGCGAGGTGCCGGTCTCGACGACGTCGGCGATGACCTGTGCGACGCCCAGCTCGATCGCGGTCTCGACCGCCCCGTCGAGGTGGACGACGGAGGCGTCGACGCCGGTGTCGGCGAGGTGGCGGGCGACGATGCCCTCGTAGGAGGTGGCCACCGTCCGTCCGGCGAGGTCGGTGACGGTCGTCGCGGTGCCGGGCTTGGCGGCGTAGTGGAACGTCGAGCGGGCGAAGCCGAGAGCCAGGATCTCCTCGGCGTCCGCCCCGGAGTCGATCAGCAGGTCGCGGCCGGTGATGCCGATGTCGAGCTTGCCCGAGGAGACGTAGATCGCGATGTCCCGGGGGCGGAGGTAGAAGAACTCCACCTCGTTGGCGGGGTCGACGAGGACGAGCTCCTTCGACTCCTTGCGCTGCCGGTAGCCGGCCTCATGGAGCATCGCCGACGCAGGTCCGGAGAGGGAACCCTTGTTGGGGAGGGCGATGCGCAGCATGAGGTCGGCTTCCTTCGCGTGAGAGGGGTGGTGCAGGGGGGCGTGCCCGGACCGGGGCGGCGGACCGGCGGATCCGCGGAGGGAGCCGCCGCGCCGGTCCGTGGTGTCGGGGTGGCTACGGAGTCCAGGTGTCTACAGATGGGCGTAGACGTCGTCCAGCGAGATCCCGCGGGCGACCATCATCACCTGGACGTGGTAGAGCAGCTGCGAGATCTCCTCGGCGGCGGCTTCCTTCGTCTCGTGCTCCGCGGCCATCCAGACCTCGGCCGCCTCCTCGACGACCTTCTTGCCGATGGCATGGACGCCCTTGCCGACCAGTTCGGCGGTGCGGGAGGTCGCGGGGTCGCCGTGGGCGGCCTTGTGCTGGAGCTCGGTGAAGAGCTCCTCGAAAGTCTTCTTGGACATGATGTCGCCCACCCTACGCGGTCGGCCGGTGGCTTTCAGCGCCAGGGTTCGGCGACGGTCCGCAGGACGGTCGCGGTGGCGACGGCCGCGGTGACGGCCTCGTGGCCCTTGTCCTCGTTCGACCCGGGCAGTCCGGCGCGGTCCAGGGCCTGCTCCTCGGTGTCAACGGTGAGGACGCCGAAGCCGACCGGGACGCCGGTGTCGACCGAGACCTGGGTGAGGCCCTGGGTGACGCCCTGGCAGACGTACTCGAAGTGGGGGGTGCCGCCGCGGATGACGACGCCGAGGGCGACGATCGCGTCGTAGCCGCGGTCGGCGAGGACCTTGGCGACGACGGGGAGCTCGAAGCTGCCGGGGACGCGCAGCAGGGTGGGCTCGCTGATGCCGAGCTCGTTCAGCGCGCGCAGGGCGCCGTCGACGAGCCCGTCCATGATCTTCTCGTGCCACTGGGCCGCGATGACGGCCACCCGCAGGTCTCCGCAGTTCTTGACGTTCAGTACGGGTGCGCCCTTGCCGCTCATGATCTTCTCTGCTCCCTGGAGGTGCTGGTGGAGGGGGTTACTGGTTGCCGCAGGTGGACGACTGCGCGGGGTCGAGCCACGGCAGGTCGTGGCCCATCCGGTCGCGCTTGGTGCGCAGGTAGCGCAGGTTGTGCTCGCCGGCCTGGACGGGCATCGGCTCGCGGCCGGTGACCTCCAGGCCGTGCCGGACGAGGGCGGCGGACTTGTCGGGGTTGTTGGTCAGCAGCCGCACGGAGCACACGCCGAGGTCGGCCAGTATCTGCGCCCCGGCCGCGTAGTCGCGGGCGTCGGCGGGCAGGCCGAGCTCCAGGTTGGCGTCGAGGGTGTCGCGGCCGCGCTCCTGGAGTTCGTAGGCGCGCAGCTTGGACATCAGGCCGATGCCGCGGCCCTCGTGGCCGCGCAGGTAGACGACGACGCCGCGGCCGGCCTCGGTGATGCGCGCCATCGACGCCTCCAGCTGCGGGCCGCAGTCGCAGCGCAGCGAGTGGAAGATGTCGCCGGTCAGGCACTCGGAGTGGACCCGGACCAGGACGTCGCGGCCGTCGCCGATGTCGCCGTGGACGAGGGCGACGTGCTCGACGCCGTCGACCGTCGACCGGTAGCCGTAGGCGGTGAAGTCGCCGTGCGCGGTGGGCAGGTGGACCTCGGCCTCGCGGCGGACGGTCGGCTCGGCGCTGCGCCGGTAGGCGATCAGGTCCTCGATGGAGATGATCGTCAGTCCGTGCTTGCGGGCGAACGGGACGAGCTGCGGAAGCCGCAGCATGACGCCGTCCTCGCCGGCGATCTCCACGATCGCGCCGGCCGGGCGGAGGCCCGCGAGCCGGGCGAGGTCGACGGCGGCCTCGGTGTGGCCGTTGCGGGTGAGGACGCCGCCGGCCTGGGCGCGGAGCGGGAAGACGTGGCCCGGGCGGACGAACTCCTCCGGTCCCGCGGCGCCGCTCGCCAGGAGCTGGAGGGTGGTGGCGCGGTCGGCGGCGGAGATGCCGGTGGTCACGCCGTGGGCGGGGCCGGCGTCGACGGAGACGGTGAACGCGGTGCGCATCGACTCGGTGTTGTCGTCGACCATCTGCGGCAGCCGCAGCCGCTCCAGCTCGTCGCCCTCCATCGGCGCGCAGATCAGGCCGCGGCACTCGCTCATCATGAAGGCGACGATCTCGGGGGTGGCCTTCTCGGCGGCGACGACGAGGTCGCCCTCGTTCTCGCGGTCCTCGTCGTCGACGACCACGACCGGGCGGCCGGCGGCGATGTCGCGGATCGCCTGCTCGACGGGGTCGAGGGCGAGGTCGAGGTCGGTGTACCAGTCGGGGAGTCCGTCGGCGGAGGCGTGCGGCGGGGCGGGTGTCGGGCGGGCGGTCATGCCGGGGCTCCTTCGAATGCGGGCCGGGCGCCCTCGCGGGAGCGCAGCCACCAGTCGCGCATGCCCCACAGGACGAGCGCGCCGTACACGACGTAGACGAGGCCGGAGAACGCGAGCCCGCCGGCGAAGTTGAGCGGGACGCCGACCAGGTCGACCAGCAGCCAGGCGAACCAGAACTCGACCATCCCGCGGGCCTGGGCGACCATGGCGACGACGGTGCCGACGAAGATGTAGGCGTCGGCCCACGGGCTCCACGACAGCTCGGGGAAGGCGGTGAAGAGCCCGCCGACGGCCAGCGTGCCGAGTGCCGCGCCCGCGACCAGGTAGCCGCGCTCCCGCCAGGTGGCGAACCGGACGGCGATCGAGCCGTCCTGGGCGTCGCGCCGGCCGCGCGACCAGCGCTGCCAGCCCCAGACGGCGACCGCGATGACCACCATCTGCTTGCCGACGCCGCCGGCCTGGTTCACCGAGAGGTTCGCCGCGACCAGGACCAGACCGGAGAGCAGCTGGGCGGGCCAGGTCCACACCGAGCGCTTCCAGCCGAGCGCGAGGGCTATGAGACCGATGGTGTTGCCGATCATGTCGGACCAGATGATGTGCTGGCCGAGGACGCTGAAGGCCTCGGAGTTGAGCCAGGACACGGCGCTCACTTCCCCTCCGTCCGGGCCGCGGTGGGCGGCTGACCGGCGCCGAGCAGCCGCTCGACGTACTTGGCGAGCACGTCCACCTCCAGGTTGACCGGGTCGCCGGGCTGCTTGCGGCCGAGCGTGGTCAGGGCGAGGGTGGTCGGGATCAGGCTGACGGTGAGGTGGTCGGGGCCGGCGTCGACGACGGTGAGGCTGACGCCGTCGATCGTGATCGAGCCCTTCTCGACGACGTAGCGGGTGAGGTCCGCCGGCACCGAGACGGTGACGATCTCCCAGTGCTCGGACGGCTTGCGGGAGACGATGCGGCCGGTGCCGTCCACGTGGCCCTGGACGATGTGCCCGCCGAGCCGGCCGCCGACGGCCATCGGGCGCTCCAGGTTGACCCGGGAGCCGACGGCGAGCGCGCCGAGGCTGGAGCGGTTCAGCGTCTCGGCCATCACGTCCGCGGTGAACTCGCCGTCCCCGGTCTCGACGACGGTGAGGCAGACGCCGTTCACGGCGATCGAGTCGCCGTGCTTCGCCCCCTCGGTGACCACGGGGCCGCGCAGACGGAAGCGGGAGGCGTCGCCGAGGTCCTCGACGGCGGTGATCTCACCCAGTTCTTCGACGATTCCGGTGAACACTTCAGTGCTCCTTCGGGGCAGGGACGGCGGTGACCCGCAGGTCGGGGCCGAGACGGACGACGTCGCTCACTTCGAGCCGCAACGCCTGGGAGAGGGTGCTGATTCCGGCGTCGGCGAGGGCCGCGGGGCCGGCGCCGAGCAGGACGGGGGCGAGGTAGCCGACGACCCGGTCGACGGCTCCGGCGGCGACGAACGCGCCGGCGAGGACGGGACCGCCCTCCAGGAGGACGGAGCGGACCCCGCGGTCGTGCAGGGCGGCGAGCAGGGCCGCGATGTCGAGGCCGCCCTGTTGCGCGAGCGGGAGGACGACGGTCTCGGCGCCGTGGGCCGGCGCGGCGTCCGGGCCGATGGCGATCAGGGTCGGCGCCGCGTCGTCGAGGACTCGGGCGCCGGGGCGGACGGCGGTGCCGTGGGTGTCGAGGACGACCCGCAGCGGCTGGAGCGCCCCCTCCACTCCGCGGACGGCGAGGTGCGGGTCGTCGGCGCGGGCGGTGCCGGCCCCGGCGACCACGGCGTCGCTCTCGGCGCGCAGCCGGTGCACGTCGGCGCGGGACTCGGGCGAGGTGATCCACCGGCTGGTGCCGTCGGCGGCGGCGCTGCGGCCGTCGAGGGTGGCGGCGTACTTCCAGGTCACGTGGGGGCGGCCGCGGCGGACGGAGGTCAGCCAGGCGGCGTTGACGGCCTCGGCCTCCGCCGCGAGGAGCCCGGCCTCGACGGCGACCCCGGCGGCGCGGAGCACGTCCGCTCCCCCGGCGGCCTGCGCGTTCGGGTCGCCGACGGCGAAGACGACGCGGGCGACGCCGGCGTCGATCAGCGCCCGGGCGCAGGGGCCGGTGCGGCCGGTGTGGGCGCAGGGTTCGAGGGTGACGTAGGCGGTGGCGCCGCGGGCCAGGTCGCCGGCGGCGCGCAGGGCGTGGACCTCGGCGTGGGGGCCGCCGGCCCGCCGGTGGTACCCCTCGCCGACGATCCGGCCGGCGGGGTCGGTGAGCACGCAGCCGACGACGGGGTTGGGGCTGGTGGAGCCGAGGCCGCGCGCGGCGAGCGTCACGGCGCGCCGCATGGCGTCGTCGGGTGTGGTCGCGGTGGCCACCGGGTCCTCCTGCCGCTTCGGGCACGGACTCCGGGGCTGTCGATGTCGACAGAGAAGCGCACGAGAGCCGGGAGGAGAGGAGCGGACGGCTCGACGCCGCCGGTCGCCGGGACGCAACCGTCCGCACGGCGACCAGCCGCTCCGGCCGACGCACCCCGGTCGGGGACTCGTCCGCCGCGCACTGCCTCCCATCCGGACTTTCACCGTCGGTCCAGGAATTTCACCTGGTCAACCGGCCGCTGGATGCGGTCGGGTCGCGGACTGTAACCGCCGGTTCGGAATTGCACCGACCCCGGAGTGCGCTGCTGCTGATACAGGGCCAGTGTGCCACGTCCGGAGATCGTCCCGGGAGGGGGCGGCTGTGGCCTGTCTCACAGTGATCTTGGGGCGGATCCAAAGGTCCATACCTATTGACCGCTGGTCTAGTCCTCTCTATGGTCTGCGTCACTCCGAGTGGCGCGGGCCGGGTCGCCCGAACTCGTGCCGCTCGCCGCTGCGTTCTCGCATCCGAGACGCCCTGCCCTCCCCAGGAGGACCAGATCGTGGCCACCCCCCAGCTCACCGGCCGCCTGACCGGACGGAGGTCCGCGCTGCTCGCAGCCGGCACCGCCGTGGCCGGGCTGCTGCTCAGCACCCTCACGGCGACCAGCTCGCAGGCCGCCGACCAGGAGTCCTGTCGCCCCGACGGCCTCTACAAGACCCCGGGCGTCGACGTCCCGTACTGCTCGGTCTACGACGCCGACGGCCGCGAGAAGATGGGCGCGGACCACAAGCGCCGCGTCATCGGCTACTTCACCGGCTGGCGCACGGGCAAGAACGGCGAGCCGTCGTACCTCGCCCACGACATCCCGTGGGACAAGGTCACCCACCTGAACTACGCGTTCGCGCACGTCGACGGCCAGAACAGGATCTCGGTCGGCTCCGACGGCGCCGACAACGCGGCCACCGGCATGACCTGGCCGGGCGTGGCGGGCGCCGAGATGGACCCGGCGCTCCCCTACAAGGGCCACTTCAACCAGCTGAACAAGTTCAAGAAGCAGCACCCGGACGTCAAGACACTGGTCTCGGTCGGCGGCTGGGCCGAGACCGGCGGCTACTTCGGCGACGACGGCAAGCGGGTCGGCTCCGGCGGCTTCTACACCATGGCCACCAACGCCGACGGCTCGGTCAACCAGGCCGGCATCGACACCTTCGCCGACTCGACGGTCGCGTTCCTGAAGAAGTACGGCTTCAACGGCGTCGACATCGACTACGAGTACCCGACCTCGATGAAGGACGCCGGCCACCCGGCCGACTTCCCGATCTCCAACGCCCGGCGCGGCGGACTGGTCAAGGGCTACGCGGCCCTGATGAAGACCCTGCGCGAGAAGCTGGACCGGGCGGGCGCGGCAGACGGCAGGCACTACCTGCTGACCGTCGCGGCCCCCTCCTCCGGCTACCTGCTGCGCGGCATGGAGACGTTCCAGGTCCAGAAGTACCTGGACTACGTCAACATCATGTCCTACGACCTGCACGGCGCCTGGAACGAGTACGTCGGCCCCAACGCCTCGCTGTTCGACGACGGCAAGGACGCCGAGCTGGCCGCCTCCAACGTCTACGGCAGCCAGCAGTACGGCGGCATCGGCTACCTGAACACCGACTGGGCGTACCACTACTTCCGCGGCTCGATGCCCGCCGGCCGGATCAACATCGGCCTTCCGTACTACACCCGCGGCCACAAGAACGTGCAGGGCGGCACCGACGGGCTGTGGGGCAAGGCCTCCGCGAGCACCTGCCCGGCCGGCTCCGGCCTGACCAAGTGCGGCGACGGCGCCACCGGCATCGACAACCTGTGGCACGACAAGGACGACAACGGCAAGGAGTCCCCGGCGGGCTCCAACCCGATGTGGCACGCGAAGAACCTGGAGAAGGGCGTCCTCGGCGACTACCTGCCGAAGTACGGCTTCGGCGCCGGCACCAAGCTGACCGGCACCTACGCCCGCAAGTACGACTCCACCCTGGTCGCGCCGTGGCTGTGGAACGCGACGACGAGGACGTTCCTGTCGACCGAGGACGAGCAGTCGGTCGCCCGCAAGGCCGACTACGTGGTGGACAAGGGCATCGGCGGCACCATGGTCTGGGAGCTGGCCGGCGACTACGACTGGAACGCCGCGAAGGGCCAGTACGAGATCGGCGACACGCTGACGACGGCGATGTACGACAAGTTCAAGTCCGCGACGCCGTACGGCGCGAGGACGGCGACGATCGACCTGCCGACGAAGGCCGTCAAGATCGGCGTGGAGTTCAACGAGTTCAAGCTCGGCGACTCCAACTACCCGATCACGCCGAAGGTGAAGATCACCAACAACACGAACACCGCGCTGCCGGGCGGCACGGAGTTCCAGTTCGACTACGGCACCTCCGCGCCGGGCAACGCCTCGGACCAGTCGGGCTTCGGCACGAAGGTGATCCGCAGCGACCACACGGGCAGCAACGTGGGCGGGCTCAAGGGCGACTTCCACCGGGTCTCGCTGAAGCTCCCGGCCTGGCAGTCGCTGGCCCCCGGAGCGTCGGTGGACCTGGCGTTCAACTACTACCTGCCCGTGTCCACGCCGTCGAACTGGACGGTGAGCATCAGCGGGACGACCTACGCGCTGGCCGGCGACCTGGCGCGCGGGACGACGGTGGTGGAGCCGGGCGGGACGGTGGACCCGACGCCGACGCCCACCCCGACGCCGACCCCCACGCCCACTCCGACGCCGACCCCCACCCCGACGCCGACCCCGACGCCGACGCCGACCCCGACGGGTGGCGCGTGCACCGCGGCCCCGTGGAGCGCGACGAAGGAGTACGTCGGCACCGCCCTGGTGTCCCACAAGGGCCGCACCTGGAAGGCGAAGTGGTGGACGCGCGGCGAGGAGCCCGGCACGACCGGCGAGTGGGGGGTGTGGCAGGACCAGGGCGCCTGCTGATCGCCCGACCTGACGCGCCTGCGGGGTCGGAGGCGCACCACCCCTGACGGAACGGCCCGGCGGCTCCCCCCGCCGGGCCGTTCGCCGTCGTACGGACCTCCCCGCGACCGCCGGTCGCGCTCAGCGAGCCGTTCAGGCGCGGCCGAAGAGGTCCTCCTGCGCCGCGTCCCGCGCCGCGAGCAGCGCGCCCCGCAGCACCCCCGCCCCGCCGAGCGCCCCCGGACGCACCGCCAGGCGCAGCGGCGACAGCGCGGCCACCCGCTCCTCCACCCGCGCGGCGAGCGCCGTACCCCCGGCGTGCCCGATCTCCCCGGCGAGCACCACGCAGCCGGGGTCCAGGACGGCCGTGACGGCGGCCGCGCCGAGCGCGATCCGGTCGGCGAGCGCGTCGAGGAACGCCGTACGCCCCTCGGCGAGCGCCCGTTCGACGACGGCGGCGCCGTCCGGCTCCGCGCCGCCGCCGGCACCCGACAGGCCGTGCCGCGCAGCGAGTTCGCACACTCCGGCCGAGCACACCAGCTCGTTGAAGCCGCCCGCGCAGTCCGCCGCCGACGGCAGCCCCGAGGTGCCGGGCACCGGCAGGAAGCCCAGCTCGCCCGCGCCGCCCGAGGCGCCGCGGCGCAGCCTGCCGTCGAGCACGACGGCCGCCCCCACCCCCGCGCCCAGCCAGAACAGGACGAAGTCCGCCCGCCCCCGGGCCGCCCCCTGCCGCTGCTCGGCGAGCGCGGCGAGGTTGACCTCGTTGTCCACCAGGACGGCCGCCGGCAGCCGCCGCTGCAGTTCGGCGACGAGCAGCCGGTGCCAGGCGGGGAGTCCCGTGCTGTCGCGCAGCTCCCCGGTGTGCGGGTCGATGAGGCCCGGCGCGCCGATGCCCACGCTGTGCAGACCGTCCGCCCCCGCCGCCCTGACCGTGCGCTCCAGGAGGGCGACGGCCTGCTCGACGGCCGCCTCGGTGCCGGCCTGGTCGTCGATCGGCGCGGCGTTCTCGGCGAGCGTGGCCCCGAGCAGGTCGCTCACGACGACGGACAGCCCGCGCATCCGGACGTCGAGCGCGGCCAGGTGCGCGCGTTCGGCGACGATCCCGTACACCCGGGCGTTGGGGCCGCGGCGCTCGGCGCCGGCCTCGCCGACCACCGCGATCAGCCCGGAGCCCTGGAGCCGTTCGACGAGGTCGGCGACGGTGGGGCGGGAGAGGCCGGTGAGCGACTTGAGCTGATGGGCCGTCAGAGGGCCCTCGTCCTGCAGGAGTCGCAGGGCGAGGCGGTCGTTGATGACCCGGGCGGTGCTCGGCGAGGCGGGCGGCATGGCGGAATCCTTCCAGATCGCATCCACATCGTGGCTGATGCCTTTTTTATCAGGCAGGCTTCCTGATAGTTTCTGGAACCGACAGATTCGACCGGTGTCCGGGGAGGGCGTTCCATGGTGGGCGGGAAGAAGGCGGCGATGACGGCGGATCGGCGGCGGCTGCGCAACGCGCGGATCGCGGTTGCGGCGGTGTTCTGCGTGCACGGGGCGGTGACCGGCAGCTTCGCCACCCGGGTGCCGTGGATCCAGGACCACGCGGGGGTCAGTGCGGGGCAGCTCGGCCTCGCCCTCGCCTTCCCGGCGATCGGGTCGACCCTGATGATGCCGCTGTCCGGCTCGCTCAGCCACCGCTTCGGCTCCCGCCCCACGCTCGCCGTGCTGCTCGCCCTGTGGACGCTGAGCCTGACGCTGCCCTCGCTCGCCCCGAACCTGCTGTTCCTGTGCCTCGCGCTCTTCGCCTACGGGGCCGCGGCCGGCATGTCGGACGTGGTCATGAACGCGATCGGGGTGGAGACGGAGACCCGGCTGGACCGGTCGATCATGTCGGGGCTGCACGGCATGTGGAGCGTCGGCGCGCTGATCGGCTCGGCGTTCGGCACGCTGGCCGCGCACCTCCACCTGGACGCGCGGGCCCACCACCTCCTCGCCGCCCTCGCGCTCACCGCCCTCGGCCTGGTCTGCGTGCGCGGGGTGCTGGACGTGCGGAGCGAGCCCGAGGAGGAGGCGCCGCCGCGGTTCGCGCTGCCGCCGAAGTCCGCGCTGGTGATCGGCGCGATCGGGTTCTGCGCGGTCTTCGCCGAGGGCGCGAGCCTCGACTGGTCGGCCGTCTACCTGCGGGACGTCCTGGACTCCTCGGCGGGCGCCGCGGCCGCCTCCACCACCGCCTTCGCGCTGACGATGGCCGTCGCCCGGCTCGCGGGCGACCGGGTGGTCGACCGGTTCGGCGCGGTGCGCACGGTCCGCAGCGGCGGCGTGCTCGCGGCCGCCGGCGGTCTGCTCGTGGTGCTCGCGCCGAACCCGGTGCTCGCCATGGCCGGCTTCGGCCTCCTCGGGCTCGGCATCGCGGTCGTCGTGCCGCTCGCCTTCGCCGCGGCCGGCCGCAGCGGCCCGAACCCGCAGCAGGCCGTCGCCGGCGTCGCCACCGTCACGTACACCTCGGGCCTGATCGCGCCCTCGCTGATCGGTGGGATCGCGGACCTGACGTCTCTGGTGGTGTCGTTCACCGTCGTGACGGTGCTCGCCTTCGGCCTGATCCTCGGCGCGGGGGTCCTGCGGGCGGCCGGCCGGACGACGGCGGGCGCCCCGGTCAGTCCCGCGGAGGCAGCAGTTCCCGCCCCGCGGACCTGAGCGCGTCGCTCCAGGGGGCGGGGCGCAGGGTGCCCGGGTCGAGCCGTACGAGGACCCGGGTGCCGTGCGCGTAGGTCGTCAGGCCGTCCGCCGAGCAGAAGCGGAAGCCGTAGGTGAGGCCGGTGGTGCCCAGGCGCTCCAGCCAGAGGTGGACGGCGTAGCCACCGGTACGGGTGACGGGGGCGTCGTAGGCGATCCGCAACTCCTTCACGGCGTTGCAGAAGTCCCCGGCCGCCGCCCAGTCCCCCTCGAAGCCGACGCCGCGCGCCTCCCAGTACGCCACCCAGGCGCGCTCGACGAGCAGCGGGTAGCGCGCGTTGTGCAGCAGTCCCAGCGCGTCCAGGTCGTCGAAGTGGACGCTGACGGGGACGAGCGCGCCGTAGGAGACGGCGGGAGGGGCTTCGACGGTCACGGGGGCGCTCCTGAGCTGCGGAAACGGTTCGGCTCAGTCTAGACAGCGCACACGACCGTCCTGAGCGGTCGCTCAGGCGCGGGGGTGTGAGGTCGCTTACCCGCCGCCGGCGCCCCTTCGCCCACCTGCCGGAACCCGGCGCGAACCCGCGGCCGCGGCCGCTTACGATCGGTGTCGATCATCGAGCACCACAGAAGCGGAGCGACCATGCGCGCCCTCGGCGTCGGCTGGACCCTGCACGGCGACGGCAGGACCCCCGAACCCGGAGCGGTCGTCCGCCCCGACGAACGCCTCTCCTGGCCCCGCACCCTCGGCCTCGGCGCGCAGCACGTGGTGGCGATGTTCGGGGCCTCGTTCGTCGCCCCCGTCCTCATGGGTCTCGACCCGAACCTCGCCATCATGATGTCCGGCGTCGCGACGGCGATCTTCCTGCTCGCCACCCGCGGCAGGGTGCCCAGCTACCTGGGCTGCTCGCTCTCGTTCGTCGGCGTGGCCGCGACGATCCGGGCCACCGGCGGGGACAGCGCGACCGTCACGGGGGCGATCCTCGTCGTCGCCGCCGTGCTCTTCGCCGCGGGGCTCGCGGTGCAGAGGTTCGGGGCGCGGATCATCCACGCGGCGATGCCGCCGGTGGTGACCGGCGCGGTGGTGATGCTGATCGGGTTCAACCTCGCCCCCGTCACCGCCTCCACGTACTGGCCGCAGGACCAGTGGACGGCGCTGCTCGTCATGCTGTTCACCGGCCTCGCGGTGGTGGGGCTGCGCGGCTTCTGGTCCCGTATCGCGATCTTCCTCGGGCTGGTCTTCGGCTACGGGATCTCCTGGCTCTTCGACCGGCTCTTCGGGAAGATCCACTCGGTGAACGGCGGGACCGAGGCCGTCGACCACTGGCGGCTCGACCTGTCCGCGGTGGGGCAGGCGGACTGGGTGGGGCTGCCGTCCCTGCACGCGCCGAGCTTCGAGTGGTCGGCGGTCCTCGTCGCGCTGCCCGTGGTGATCGCGCTGATCGCGGAGAACGCCGGGCACGTGAAGGCCGTGGGCGAGATGACCGGCGAGCCGCTCGACGACAAGCTCGGCACCGCGATCGCGGCCGACGGCGCCGCGTCGGTGCTGTCCAGCGCGGTGGGCGGCACCCCGACCACGACCTACTCCGAGAACATCGGCGTGATGGCCGCGACCCGCGTCTACTCCACGGCCGCCTACTGGGCCGCCGCCGGCTTCGCCCTGCTCTTCGGGCTCTGCCCGAAGTTCGGCGCGGTCGTCGCCGCGATCCCCGGCGGGGTGCTCGGCGGGATCACGGTCATCCTCTACGGCATGATCGGCCTGCTCGGCGCGCAGATCTGGACCAACGCCGGGGTCGACCTGCGCAACCCGCTGAACCTCGTCCCCGCGGCCGCGGGCATCATCATCGGCGTCGGCGACGTCACCATGGACTTCACCGACACCTTCCAGCTCGGCGGGATCGCGCTCGGCACGATCGTCGTGATCACCGGGTACCACGCGCTGCGCGCCTTCGCCCCGGAGTACATGAAGCGCCCGGCCGAGCCGCTGCTCGACGCGGGTACGAGCGGATACGACGAGCGGGGCGGCACCGGCAAGGACTGAACCGGTCAGCCCGAGACCAGGTCCCAGGCGTACTCCGGGGAGAAGGTGCCCGCCGCGCCCCGGCAGCCGTCGGACTCGCCGGGGAGCTTGATCCAGAGGAACGCGTCGATGCGGGACATGCCCGTGCGGGTGGTGGGGGGCTGGCCGAGCTTGGTGCCGGCCGGGTCGCACCAGGTGCCGCCCGGTGGGACGACGCCGCCGTTGCGGCTGGTGTCGATGACGGCGCCGAGGTGGGAGGGCCCGCCGAGGGCGTCGAGAACCCGGCGGGCGTAGGCGGCCTCGTCGGCGGTGCGGTGGAAGTTGGCGGCGTTGGTGAAGATGCCGTCGCCCGTCTGGTGGGCGCCCGCCTGCCGCAGGAGGCCGGCGATCTCGCCCGGGGAGCGCCAGCCGGAGTGGCCGGCGTCGAAGTACACCCGCGCCCGCGGGTTGGCGGCCTTGATGGCCCGGCTGGCCCGGCCGAGCGAGGCGTACCGCTCGCTCATCTGCCCCGCCGAGAGGCAGTCGGAGGCCAGCGCGACGGAGTCGGGTTCCAGGACGACGATGACCTCGCCGCTCCCGAGCCCCGCGGCGAAGTCGCGTATCCAGCCGTCGTAGGCGCCGTACGAGGGCGAGCCGCCCCCGGACGCGCCGCCGCAGTCGCGCTGCGGGATGGCGTACGGCACGAGGACGGGCACCTTCCCGGCGGCGGACGCGGCGGCGGTGACGCTGCGCACCCGGCCGGTGATCACGCCCGGGTTGTACTCGGTGAACCAGACCGACTGCGACTGGTTGGCGATGCGTTGCTCGATGAGCGGGCGGCGCGGATCGTTGCGGTTGCCCGCGACCCACTGCAGCACCTTGGACCCGGGGACCTGGAAGAGCGACGCCCCGCTGGCCCGGACCACCGGCTCGGACGGCGCCTTCGCCTTCGGGGCCGGCTTCTTCTTCGTCGTGGCCTTCGGCTTGGGCTTCTTCGTCTTCGACGCGCTCGGCGAGGGCGAGGCGGAGACGCTGGGCGAGGGGATCGCGGGCAGGGGCATCAGGGTCGGCGAGGCCGACTCACGGGGCCGCGCCGAGTCCTTCGAGCGCCCCTCCCCCGTGGTGATCGTCCCCGCCACGGTGGCGACGGTGACCACCGAGGACGCCACCACCACCATCGCCGCTCTGGCGTGAGCGGCACGCAGACCCGGCACCTTCATCTCCCCTCCCCAGGGGCCGTGTTCGTCTCATGTTCCCTCGTTCTGGGGAACTCCTGTCCCCACGGCACCGGGGCCCACCCTATGGGGTGGGAACCTGCGGGCATGGCGCAGACCGAACAGTTCACCGCCGGCCCGGGAAACGCGACGGGGAGGATGCCCGCGTTCCGTGCGGCTTGGCCGCAAAACGACGGACTGGCGGTGTTCGACCGGGTCTACCGCGCGGTCACGGAGTCCGCCGCGGCGGGCGTCGACGGCGCGCCCCCGCGCCATCCGCCGGCCGCCGGGCTGCTCGGCGTCCGTCTCGCGGAGCGGTACGCGGCGGTGCTCGACGCCGCGGCGGGGGGCGGCGGACCGCCCGCGAGCTG
Source organism: Streptomyces sp. NPDC060194 (assembly GCF_042728285.1). Taxonomy (NCBI): domain Bacteria; kingdom Bacillati; phylum Actinomycetota; class Actinomycetes; order Kitasatosporales; family Streptomycetaceae; genus Streptomyces; species Streptomyces sp. NPDC060194. The sequence goes on from NZ_JBHWZH010000110.1 coordinate 19,564, forward strand.
GCGTCCGCTCCTGCGCTCCCGGCACCATCCCGGCATCGCGCCCGCGCAGTTCGCGCTCGCGGGGATCAACGCCCACGTCGGGTACGACCTGCCGCTCGCGCTGGTGCGCGTCTGCCGGGACCTCGGCTGCGGCCCGGCGGGACTGGAGGACGCCTTCGACCGGGTCGGTGACGTGCTGGTCGGCCTGGAGGAGCGGATCAGGGACGAGCTGGCGCCCGGCCCCGAACTCCTGCTGCTCACCGATCCGCTGACGCACCTGCTGGCCTCGTGGAGCCTGGACCGGGCCAGGGACGCGGCCTGGTCGACGGCGCGGATCCTGTGGGGGCTCGGCCGACTGCCGCAGTTGGCGGCCGAGTTCACCGAGCGGACGGACGCGTCCGTCGGCCTGGTGGGCCGGGTCCTGCTCACCCCGCTCGACCGCTGAGGCGGTCCGGGGAAGGTCACCCGGCGGCCGGCCGGATCG
>NZ_JBHWZH010000111.1:0-19940 GCF_042728285.1 Streptomyces sp. NPDC060194
GGACCGCACCACGCGGTCCGGGCCCTCGGCGATCCCCCGGCCGCCGTCCCCGCGTCAGCCCGCCATCGTCCGCTCCGCCACCGGCTCCTCCAGGCGTTCCGCCGTCCGCCGGGCCGTGCCCGCCGCCCAGCGGCCGCTGGTGAGGAGGCCGGTGGCCAGGACGACGAGGCCGCAGCCGGCGATGATCCACCAGGCGGGGCGGGCGGCCTCGGTGAAGCCGTCGGTGTGGGAGGGGTCGACCCCGGCCGCGATCACCGCGCCGATGACGGCGACGCCGAGCGTCTGGCCCACCTGGCGGCTGGTCGAGGCGACCGCGGCGGCGACGCCGGCCTGGGCGCGGGGCATGCCGGAGACGGCCGTGTTGGTGATGGGCGCGTTGACGACGCCGAAGCCGAGGCCGAAGAGCACGTAGCCGAGGAAGAGCGTCGGGTTGGACGTCTCGGCGTCCAGGGCCGCGAAGAGCACCCCGCTCGCGGTCATCCCGAGACCCGCGATCAGCAGCGGGATGCGGGGCCCGCGCGCGCCCACGAGCCGGCCGGACAGCGGGGCGCAGACGAGGGTCAGGACGGCCATCGGGAGCATGTGGAGGCCGGCGTCGAGCGCGGAGAGGCCGCGGACGTCCTGGAGGTACAGCGTGTTCAGGAAGAGGAAGCCGCCGAGCGCCGCGAACGCGCTCACGGCGATGACGGTCGCGCCGGAGAACGGGGCGGACCGGAAGAAGCGCACGTCGATCAGGGGCTCGTCGCGGCGGGGCTCGTAGAGCAGGAGCCCGGCGAGGGCGGCCGCCGAGACGACGAGAAGCAGCGGGACCGACTCGATGATCGCGTAGGTCAGCGAGGCGAGCAGGGCGATGACCAGGAGTTGGCCGACGGGATCCGCGCGGCGCGGCTTCGGGGCGCGCGACTCCGGCACGTAGGCCCAGGTCAGCAGCAGGGCGAGCAGGCCGATCGGGAGGTTGAGCCAGAAGATCGCCCGCCAGCCGACGGAGTCGACGAGCAGACCGCCGATCACCGGTCCGGCGGCCATCGAGATGCCGACGACGCCGCCCCAGACGCCGATCGCGCGGGCCCGCTCCTTGGGCTCGGTGAACGTGTTGGTGATGATCGACATCGCGACCGGGTTGAGCATCGAGCCGCCGACGGCCTGCAGCGCGCGGGCCGCGATCAGCGCCTCCAGGTTCGGGGCCACCGAGCAGAGCACCGAGCCGGCGACGAACACCACGAGGCCGATCTTGAAGACCTTGCGCCGCCCGATCCGGTCGGCGGTCGACCCCGCCAGCATCAGGAGCGAGGCGAGGACCAGGGTGTACGCGTCGATCGTCCACTGCATGCCGGCGACGGACGCGTCCAGGTCGCGGCGCATGGACGGCAGCGCCACGTTGAGGACGGTGTTGTCGAGGCTGACGATCAGCAGGCTCATGCAGCAGATCGCCAGGACGAGCACGCGGCGGCGGGGGGAGAGCTCGGGCACGGTTCGATAGTACGGGTAACTAACGAATCGGCGCGTACGCCACAATGGGTCCATGACCACGTTCGCCCCCGCTCCCACCGCCACCCCCGGACCCTCCGCGGAGACCGCAGCGCCGCTGGCCATCGGCCCGCACGTCGTGCGGCCGCCGGTCGTCCTGGCCCCCATGGCGGGGATCACGAACGCGCCGTTCCGGACCCTGTGCAGGGAGTTCGCCAACGGCGCGGGGGGTCTCGGGGGTCGCCCCCCGGGAGAGGCAGCCACCGGCGGCAAGGGCCTCTTCGTCAGCGAGATGATCACCACGCGGGCGCTGGTCGAGCGCAACGAGAAGACCATGCAGCTCATCCACTTCGACGCGAGCGAGACCCCCCGGTCGATCCAGCTCTACGGCGTCGACCCGGTGACCGTCGGCAAGGCCGTCCGCATGATCGTGGACGAGGACCTGGCCGACCACATCGACCTGAACTTCGGCTGCCCGGTCCCCAAGGTGACCCGCAAGGGCGGCGGGTCGGCGCTGCCGTACAAGCGGCCGCTGCTGCGCGCGATCCTGCACGAGGCGGTCGGAGCCGCCGGCGACCTGCCGGTCACCATGAAGATGCGCAAGGGCATCGACGACGACCACCTGACGTATCTGGACGCCGGCCGGATCGCCGTCGAGGAGGGCGTCACCGCGATCGCCCTGCACGGCCGCACCACCCGCCAGCACTACGGCGGCGAGGCCGACTGGTCGGCCATCGCGCGTCTCAAGGAGCACGTCCCGGAGATCCCGGTGCTCGGCAACGGGGACATCTGGTCGGCGGAGGACGCCCTGCGGATGGTCCGGGAGACCGGCTGCGACGGGGTCGTGGTCGGCCGCGGCTGCCTGGGCCGGCCGTGGCTCTTCGCGGACCTGGTGGCCGGTTTCGAGGGCAGCTCCGTACGCGCGAACCCCACTCTCAGGGAGGTCGCCGCGGTCATGGTCCGCCACGCCACCCTGCTCGGCGAGTGGATCGGCGACGAGGCCCGGGGCGTCGTCGACTTCCGCAAGCACGTCGCCTGGTACCTCAAGGGCTTCGCGGTCGGCTCCGAGATGCGGCGGCAGCTCGCCACCACCTCCTCGCTGGCCTCCCTGGAGGAGCAGCTCCACGCCCTCGACCTCGACCAGCCCTGGCCCGAGGGCGCCGACGGCCCGCGCGGGCGCACCTCGGGCAACAACCGGGTGGTCCTGCCCGACGGCTGGCTGAAGGACCCGTACGACTGCGCGGGCGTCTCGGAGGACGCGGAGCTGGACACGTCGGGCGGCTGACCGGCCCCGGAGCCCTGCGCCCCTCCGAGCAACCCCTCAGGCACCCCCGAAGCCCCCCCGCGGCACGGCTGCCCGTGCCGATGTGACACCCGTCCGTGCGCCGATCGTGATCCACGGACGGGATGATCATGTCGCGGCCCGGGCCGCGTTCATGTCACACACCATCGGAGGGGACCCGTCGTGACCATCGGGGTCGTCATATTCCTGGCCGCCGTCGCTCTGGCGATCGGACGTACGGTCGCGCGCCGCCGCAGGATCGCCAACGGCATCGATCTCACCCCGCACCGGATGCCCAACCGCGTGGACCTGGTCCCCGGGCGCTCGGGCCCGCCCCGGGACCTCGACGAGGAGACCTGGTCCGTCATCGAGGCGGTCCGCGAGCGGCACGAGTGGAAGGCCGCCGCGATCTGGCTGGCGGACGCCGGCCGGGACGGCAACGAGCGGTGGCACCGGCACGAGATCCTCTCCCAGCTGGCGCAGCAGAACCGCAGCTGGCTCCAGGAGTGGCTGCGGGAGCGGCCGCAGGACGGCTCCGCGCTCGCCCTCCACGCAGGCCTGGAGGTCACCGACGCCTGGGAGATCCGCGGCAGCGGGTTCGCGAACACGGTCACCGACGAGATGGCGGCCGGCTTCGAGCGGGGCCTCGCCCAGGCCGAGCGCACCGCCCGTCAGGCGGCCGAGCACAGCCCCGAGGACCCCACCCCGTGGGTCACCCTGATCACCCTCGCCCGCGGCAAGAACACCGGCAAGGACCGCTTCCGGGAGATCTGGGACCAGCTGGTGCTGCGCTGCCCCGACCACTTCCACGCCCACTGGCAGGCCCTGCAGTACTGGTGCGCCAAGTGGCACGGCTCGCAGGAGGAGATGTACGCCTTCGCCCGCGCGGCCGCCGACCGCGCGGAGCCGGGCTCGCTGCTGAGCACCGTCTACCTGCACGCGCTCGTCGAGGACGAGCAGCGCAGCTCGCCGCACGGCGTCTTCCGCACCGCGGGCGTGCACGGGGCCTGGATCGAGAAGGCGCGGGCGGACGTCGCCCACGCGCTGCCCTCGGACCCGAACCTGGCCGCCGCGCGGCACCTGCTCGCCTCGGCGCTCACCAAGCGCGCGAAGCACGAGTCCGGTCTGAAGCCCGCCGAGAGGGCCGCCCTCTACGAGGAGGCGCTGACGCAGTTCCGGATCATCGGCCCGTTCTGCGGCGGCACGCCCTGGAAGAACGCGGACGACCCGGTGGCGGAGTTCGACAAGTGGCGCACGACCGCCGTCCTGGAGCGCGAGCGGCAGGCGAAGCTGGTCTGACGCTAGCCCTCCAGGACGCCGTCCACCGCGGTCAACAGGGCCAGCGGTGTCGCCGCCGCCCACGCCTGCGGGGAGCAGGAGTGCGGGTACGGCACCGGTGCCGGATGCTCGTCGCGCCCGTAGCCGGCCATCACCTCCGGAAGCCGCCACCCGTGTCCGGCGGCCGCGTCGACCAGGCCCTCGGCCAGCCGCCGCACCTCGTCCTCGAGGCCGTGGCGGGCGAGCCCCAGGGCGATCACCGCGTTGTCGTGCGGCCAGATCGACCCCCGGTGGTACGACAGCGGGTGGTACGGCGTCTGGCCGGCGGCCAGCGTCCTGATGCCCCACCCGGAGAAGAAGTCCGGCTCCATCAGGCGACGGCCGGTCGCCTCGGCCCGCTCCTGGGAGAGGATCCCGGACCACAGCAGGTGACCGGCGTCGGAGGCGAGCGTGTCGACCCGGCGGCCCTCGCCGTCCAGGGCGAGCGCGGGGAAGCCGGCCTCGGGCATCCAGAAGTCCCGGGCGAACCGTTCCCGCAGCGCGGCGGCCTCGCTCTCCAGGCGGTCCGCGTACACCGCGTCGCCCCAGACCCCGCGGGCCAGCCGGGCGGTGCGCACGAGAGCGTCGTACGCGTACCCCTGGGCCTCGGCGACGGCGATCGGGCCGGAGGCCTGCGTGCCGTCGGGGTGGCAGATCGCGCCGGGGGAGTCCTTCCAGTTCTGGTTGGCGAGGCCGCCCGCGGCGGCGTCCGAGGCGTAGACGAGGTAGCCGCCGTCGCCGAGCCCGCCGTCGCGGAACATCCACTCCACGGCCGCCCGGGCCTGCGGCTCCAGGCGCCGGGCGAGGACCTGGTCGCCGTGCGCCTCCAGGAGGACGAGGAAGAGCGGCGTGGCGTCGACGGTGCCGTAGTAGCGGCCGTAGGGGACCTGCCGGAAGTGGGCGAGCTCGCCGTGGCGCACCTCGTGCACGATGCGGCCGGGCTGCTCCAGACGGGAGGGGTCCTCGACCCGCCCCTGGGTGGCGGCGAGCGCGCGCAGGGTGGCGTCGGCCAGCTCGGGGGCCTGCCGGAGCGCGAACAGCGACGTCAGGAGCGAGTCGCGGCCGAAGAGGGTCAGGAACCAGGGGATGCCGGCGGCCGGGGCCCGCAGCGGCTCGCCGTCGGGGCCGTCGGCGGGGACGCGGAGCAGGGCGAGGTCGTCCAGGCCCTGGGTGCAGGCGCGCGCCAGCTCGTGCCAGGCGGTGAGGTCGTGCCGCTCCCTCGGGCGCGCGGGCTCCGCGGACGCCGGCACCGCGTCCGTGGCGGAGATCTCCGGCAGCGCGGTCGCCGTCAGCTCGACGCGGGCGGTGCCGTGCGCGGGCAGCTCGACCTGCCAGCGCAGCACGTGGCCCGCCTCGCCGGCCACGACCTCGGCCGGCGCGGGCTGCGCCGCCACCGCCGTACCGCGCACCCAGTCCGGGCCGCGCTCGTAGCGGAAGTCGACGCCGGCCGCCGTGACCACGGCCTCGCGGCGGGCGTCCGGCTTGTCGTAGGTGCGGTGGTCCGAGCGCAGCTCGAACTGGTCGGCGAAGTCGGCGTCGCAGGTCAGGTCGAGGGCCAGGGACAGCGGTTCGGGCCGGTTGGAGACCAGGCGCAGCGACTCCCGCAGCGCCCCGTCGCGTACGGACTGCTCGCGGAGGACGGTGTAGGCGGGCGGCTCGTCGCGGGTGCCGGGCGGGGTGAGGACGCCGTCGGTCAGCACGGTCAGCTCGGAGCCGTCGGCGTGCAGCCGCCAGCGGGAGAGGTGGCGGGTGTCGCGGCGGAACAGGCCGTCCGGGGTCGCGCCCCGGACGCCGGTGACGTCACCGGCGTCCGTGAGCAGGGCGAACGTGCCGTCGTGGACGAGGAGTCGGCTCATCGGCGGGTCTCCGGGAGGACGGTCTCGGTGCGGGGGTGCGGGAGGCGGGCCACGGGAGCGGTGTCCCCGGGGGCGGCCCGGTGGGAGGAGTCCCCCGGAGCGGCCCCGTGGGAGGTGTCCTCGGGGGCGGTCTCAGGAGCGGCCGCTTCGAGGAGGCAGCCGTCCGCCTCCGACCCGTCCCGCGCCAGCAGGTCCAGGGTCAGCGCCGCCGTCCAGCTGAACTCGCGGATGCCGCGCCCGTCCCCGGTGTGCGGGTCGACGTACTCGGCGAACCGGGTGCGCCCGGCGAGGTCGAGCATGCCCGCCCGCAGACCGGCCGCCGCCGCCCGCTCGCCGTACCGGGCGAGGCCCCGCTCGACGAGCCAGGCGGTGTTGAACCAGCTCGGTCCGCGCCAGTAGCGGCTGCCGTCGAACTCCGGGCCGAGCAGGTCGTAGGACGGCACCAGGTGCGCGCCGCCGAAACCGAAGTGGGGGCCGTGCAGGGTGCCGACCAGCGCCGTGACGATCTCCGCCGGCAGCCCGGGGACGATCAGCGGGATCAGCCCCGCCACGCTCCGCACGGTGCCGCGCTCGCCGGTCAGGGCGTCGCGGGCGGTGAACAGGCCCGCCTCGGCGTCCCACAGCCGCTCCACGAGCCGGTCCGTCGTCGCGGCGGCCCGCGCGAGCAGCGGCGCGGGGTCCTCGCCGAGCTCGGCGGCGATCGCGGACAGCGCGTGGTCGGCGGCGATGAGCAGCGCGTTGAAGCAGGGGTCCTCGACGGCGAAGGCGTGCGGGGTGGCCGCGTCGTCGTAGCCGTGGTCGCGGTAGGTGGCGGCCAGTCGCACGTAGCGGGCGTAGTCCAGGTCGGTGGGCCGGTCGGCGGCGTCGCTGTGGTCGAGGTCGGCGCGGCGGAAGGAGCCGGCGAGCGCGGGTTCGACGCGGTTCAGGGCCTCGTCCCAGGCGGGGCTGTTGTCGAGACCGGGCTCCCAGGGGTGCACGATCGCCGCCAGGCCGCCGCCGCCGAGGTCGCGCTCGCGGTGCAGGTAGGCGTGCCAGGCGGCCAGCCGCGGGTACACCCGGCGCAGGAAGCCGCGCCGCTCCGACTCGCCCGGGTCCGCGCGGTGCACCAGCCAGGCGGCGAGCGCGTGGACGGGCGGCTGGACGATGCCGGAGGTCTCCACGGCGGCGGGGGCGCCCTGCGGGCCGCCGGCCGTCGAGGAGCGCCAGAAGTCGGGGGAGGGGAAGTACTGGCCGAGCGGCACCGTCGGGTTGAAGACGATGTGCGGGATCCGCCCGTCGCCCCACTGCGCGCCGAGCAGCGTCTCCAGCTCGCGCTGGGCGCGGCGCGGCGCGAGGTGGCGCAGCCCGATGGAGATGAACGCCGAGTCCCAGGACCACTGGTGCGGGTAGAGCGACCGCGACGGCACCGTGGAGTGGCCGGTCCAGTTGTCGAGGAGCACCCGGGCGGCGGCCCGGCGGAGCCGTTCCGGCGCGTCGAGGACGGGGGCCGGGGCCGTGGCGGCCCCGGTCGTGAGGGCGGTCGTCACGAGGCGGCCCGCTTCAGGAACGCGGGGACGGACCGGACGGCCTCCAGGGGCTCGCCCGCGAGCCGCGACTCCAGGGCGAGGTAGCCGTCGAAGCCGGCCGCGTCGAGGGCGTTCAGCCAGGCCGGCCAGTCCAGGTGGCCGGCGCCGGGCTGCATGCGGTTGGAGTCCGAGACCTGCGCGTGCCCGATGTACGGGGCGGCGGCCAGGATGGCGGCCGCGGGGTCGGTCTCCTCGATGTTCATGTGGTAGGCGTCGATGCCGACCTTCACGGAGTCGAGGCCGACCTCGCGGATCAGGTCGACGGCCTGGTCGAGCCGGTTGACCATGTGGTCCTCGTACCGGTTCAGCGGCTCCAGGTACAGCGTCACGCCCTCGCGGGCCGCGTGCTCGCCCATCTCGGTGAGCCCGGCGAGCAGGATCTCGCGCTCCTCGGCCTCGCCGCGCGGCGGCTCGAAGGGGGGCAGGCGGCGGGAGAACATGCCGTACGAGGCGGGGGTCTGCGCGCCGAGCCCGCCGAGCTCGCCGATGACGCCTAGCTGCGACTTCATCTGCTCGATCGCGTCACGCCGCAGGTCCGCGTCGAACGCGCCGAAGAAGTGCAGCATGTCGACGCACACGGTCGGCATGACGACGCCGTCCGCCAGGGCCCGCCTCAGCTCCGGGAGGCGGTCCCGGAAGTGGAAGTCGCCCTTGGCGCGCAGCTCGATCGCGTCGTACCCGGCGGACCGCGCGAAGTCCCACTTCTCCTGGAGGGTGTCGCCGGGCAGCAGCTGTTCCTGGCAAGCGGTCTTGAACATGGGTTTGGGGGGGCCTTTCGACGGCAGGTGGAGAGCGACGGTGGTCGGGGGAGGGGGCCCGGCCTCCCTCAGGGAGTGCGACGGCCTCCCCAGGGAGTGCGACGGATCAGAACTCCAGGACCACCTGCAGCGCGTCGGCCGGACGCCGGTCGAGCAGCGTGTACGCCTCGGCCGCGTCCGCGACCGGCACCACGTGGCTGACCAGCGACTTCACGTCGATGCGGCCCTCGTTCACCAGCCGCAGGAACGTCTGCTGCAGCCGGTCGACCGTCCAGCGGCCGGCGAGCTGGGGCGGCACCCCGCCGATCTGCGAGCAGATCAGCTGCACCCGGTTGTGGTGGAACTCGTCGCCCAGCCGGAGCCCGAGGCCCTCGCCCTGGTAGAAGCCGGACGCGACGACCCGGCCGTCGACCGCCACCGAGCGGATCGCCTCGTGCAGCGCGCGGTGGGCGCCGCTGATCTCGATCGCGGCGTCCGCGCCCCGGCCGCCGGTCGCCGCGCGGACGGCCTCGGCGACGGAGTCGGTGCGGGCGTTGAGCGTGCGGGCGGCGCCGTACTCGACGGCCTTGGTGAGCCGGACGTCGAGCGCGTCGACGGCGGTCACCGTCGCCCCCGAGAGCTGGGCGAGGCGGGTGGCGATCAGGCCGATGACGCCCTGGCCGAAGACCGCCACGTCCTCGCCGAGGTTGATGCCGGCGGAGAGGACCGCGTTGTATGCGATCGCGCCGACCCGGGCGAAGGCCCCCGCGAGCGGCTCCAGGCCCTCGGGGAGGGTGTGCCCGACCATCCGCTCGACCGGGACGATGCCCTCGCTGCGGTGCCCCCAGATGCCCCACACCAGGTCGCCGGCGGCCGGGACCCCGGGGGTGTCCCGCAGCTCGGGCGAGACCTCGGTGACTTCTCCGACCTCGCTGTATCCCCAGCCCGCTACGGGGTACTCCATGCCCGCCGCACCGTCCCGGAACAGGCGTGCCTCCGGGTCCCAGGTGCGGGTCAGGTACGGATTGGTGCCCCGGTAGGCGGTCAGCTCGGTCCCGGCGGAGATGCCGGAGTAGCGGGTGCGCACCCGCAGATGGCCGGGCGGAAGGGGGGCCGTTTCGTGCTCGGCGACCTCGACCTGGAGGGGACCGGTGAACTGGACGACGCGTTCCACGAAGAACTCCGAACGGACGGTGCGGGTGATGTTCTGCCGGGTGTGCGGTCACCCGGCGACTGCTTCTGTCGAACTTATCCCACAGTTAGGTCTTGTCAACAAGCAAAAGTACTGCTGGGATGCAACACGTACGAAACGTAAACGCGCGGTCAGGGCTGTCCGGCGGATCGGGACCCGGCCCTGGAACCGCCGGACAGATCGAGGACGGCACATGCGCATCTGGTCCACGAGGACCCGGGCGATCGCGGCGGCCGTGGGGGCGACGGCACTCTCGGCAGGCCTGCTCTCCGGCTGCTCCACCGACTCCGGGAAGCCCGACAACCGGATCACCGTCTGGAGCCTGGAGAACCTGGCGCCCCGGATGGAGGTGACCAAGAAGATCACCGCCGCCTTCGAGAAGCGGACCGGCGTCCAGGTCGACCTGGTCGGCGTCGACGAGGGCCAGCTCCCGCAGCTGATCATGAGCGCCGCGGCCGCCGGCACCCTCCCCGACGTCATCGGCGGCGTCCCCCTCGCCTCCGCCTGGCAGATGTACGACAACGACCTCATCGACACCGCCACCACGCGGCGGATCGTCGACGAGCTCGGCCGGGACACCTTCCAGAAGAACGCGCTCGCCTTCACCAGCGACGGCGGGAAGTCGCTGGCCGTGCCCAGCGACTCCTGGATGCAGATCGTCGCCTACCGCAAGGACATGTTCGAGAAGGAGGGCCTGAAGGCCCCCGACTCCTACGACGCGATGCTCAAGGCGGCGAAGACCCTGAACAGGGGCAAGGTCAACGGGGCGTCCCTCGCCTCCGACCCCAGCGACGTCTTCACCCAGCAGTCCTTCGAGGACCTCGCCCTCGCCAACGGCTGCAAGCTCGTCGACACCGCCGGCAAGGTCGGCCTCGACAGCCCGCAGTGCCGCGCCACCTTCGACGCCTACGGCAAGCTCGCCGGCGAGTACGGCCCGCCCGGCACCCAGACCGTCGACTCCACCCGCGCCACCTACTTCGCGGGCCGCTCCTCCATGGTGGTCTGGTCCTCGATGCTCCTCGACGAGCTGGCGGGGCTCCGCTCCGACGCGCTGCCCAGCTGCCCCGAGTGCAAGGACCGCGACTTCCTCGCCGACCACACCGGCATCGTCACCGCACTCAAGGGCCCCGACGGCACCGAGCCCGCCCAGTTCGGCGAGGTCGCCTCCTGGACTGTCACCCGGGACGCCGAGAAGGACGCGTCGGCGAAGTTCGTCGAGTACCTGATGGGCACCGGCTACGCCGACTGGTTCGGCATGGCCCCCGAGGGCAAGATCCCCGTCCGCACGGGCAACGCCCAGGACCCCAAGGCCTACGAGAAGGCCTGGCGGGCCAGCGAGATCGGCGTCGGCGAGCGCAAGCGGCTCGACGCGGTCTACCCCGCCGCGCTCCTCGACCAGCTCTACGACGGCGTCGGCAACATGAAGCGCTGGGGCATCAAGGAGGGCCAGGGCGCCCTCGTCGGCGCGACCCTCGGCGAGCTGCCCGTCCCGAAGTCCGTCGGCGCGCTCACCTCCGGCCAGATCAGCTCGGCGGAGGCGGCCCGGGAGGCCGCCGAGGAGGTCGAGGCCCTGAGGACGTCCCTGCGGTGAGCCCGGCGCACCAGCAGACGGAAGCGACCGACCCTACGCACGCGACCGGCCCCGCGCCGCGCGGCGGCACCCCGCCGCCCGGCGCCCCCGGCGCGACAGAGGAACCCCATATGACACCCCCCGACGGCGCACCGAAGCGCCGGCACCTCACCCTCTCCCAGCGCGAGAACCGCGCCGGGCTGGCCTTCGTCTCGCCGACCGTCCTGGTCGTCGCGGTCGTGGTCGTCCTGCCCATCGCCTGGACGGTGCTCCTCGCCTTCCAGAACGCCCGCCTGGTCGACATCCAGGGCATGAGCCTGCTCGGCAACTGGACGCTGGACAACTTCACCGCCGTCTTCACCTCGCCCGGCTTCTGGTCCTCGCTGTGGACGACGCTCGTCTACACCGTCGGCGCCACCTTCGGCTCGATCGCGCTGGGCCTGGTCGCCGCGCTCGCCCTGCGCCGCCCCTTCCGCGGCCGCGGCCTGCTGCGCGGCTCGATGCTCCTGCCCTACGTGGCGCCCGTCGTCGCCGTCGCCTTCGCCTGGGAGGTGGCGCTCAGCCCGCAGTACGGCATCGTCAACGACTGGGGCGCGAAGCTGTTCGGCTGGGAGGACCCGATCGCGTTCCTCTCCTCCCGCAGCCACGAGGTCGCGGTCCTCGGCGTGCACTTCGAGATCCCGCTCGCGCTGTTCACCGTCATCGCCTTCGAGATCTGGCGCTACTTCCCGTTCGCCTTCCTCTTCCTCCTCGCCCGCCTCCAGGCGGTCCCCGACGGCCTGGAGGAGGCCGCCACCGTCGACGGCGCGACGATCACCCAGCGCTTCCGGTACATCCTGATGCCGCAGCTCATGCCGGTCATCGCGCTGCTCTCGGTGCTCCGCTTCATCATGACGTTCAACAAGTTCGACGACGTCTACCTGCTCACCGGCGGCGGCTCCGGCACCGACGTGGTCGCCGTCCGCGTCTACGACTTCCTCACCGCCCGCTACGACGTGGGCGCCGCCGCGGCCCAGGCCCTGGTGCTCGCGGTGATCCTCGCGCTGCTGCTCGGGATCTACTTCAAGTTCTTCGCCAAGCGGCACCAGGAGGAGGCGTAACCATGGCCGCCAGTCGCGCACAGATCGAGGACCGCCTCTTCGGCGTCCTGCGCTGGGTCGTGATCGCGTTCCTCGCCGTCATCACGATCCTGCCCTTCTACTACATGCTGCTGCTCTCGGTGACCCCGATCGAGCAGCTGCTCCTGAACCCCGGGCAGCTGTGGGTCAGCGCCCAGGACTTCACGCTCGACACCTACCGGGACGTGCTCCGCCCGACCTCCGAGGGCGGGCAGGGCTTCATGAAGCTGCTGCTGAACTCGGCGCTCGTGGCGCTCGCCACCGTCGGCCTGACCCTGCTCGTCTCGGTGCCGGGCGCGTACGCGATCTCCCGGCTGAAGTTCTTCGGCGGCCGGCAGATCAGCGCGGTCTTCCTCGCCGTCTACCTGTTCCCGGCGACGCTGCTCGCGGTGCCGCTGTTCGTGATGTTCGCGAAGCTCGGGCTGCAGGGCTCGCTGGTCGGCCTCGCGATCGTCTACATCGCGCAGACCGTGCCCGTGTCGATCTACATGGTGAAGAACTACTTCGTCACCATCCCCTACTCCATCGAGGAGGCCGCCGCCCTCGACGGCTGCAACCGGCTGCAGACCGTCCGCCGCGTCGTGCTGCCGCTCGCCACCCCCTCCCTGATGGCCACCGGGCTCTACGTCTTCATGATCGCCTGGAACGAGTTCCTCTTCGCGCTGCTCTTCCTGGCCGCCGACCCCGACAAGTGGACCGTCTCGCTCGGCCTCCAGCAGCTCGCCAACGGCATCGAGACCCCCAAGACGATCCTCATGGCGGGATCCGTGGTGCTCACGATCCCCGTGGTACTTCTGTTCTACGCGGCCGAGCGGCTCCTCACCGAGGGCCTGACCAGCGGCGCGGACAAGAGCTGAGCCTTCGTCATGCGAGGAGTGAGTGTGGGAGCGCCGCAGAGCACCGCAGGCCACCTGCTGGACCTGATCCGCACCGGCCGGGCCAACACCCGGGGCGACCTGCAACGCGTCACCGGCCTCTCCCGCTCCACCGTCGGGCTCCGGCTCGACCAGCTCTTCGCCGCCGGCTGGCTGCGCGAGGCCCGTGGCGCCGTCTCCACCGGCGGCCGGCCCTCCACCCGCCTGGAGTTCGACCCCGGGCACGCGGTCGTCCTCGCCGCCGACCTGGAGACCACCCACCTGCGGGCCGCCGTCCTGGACCTCGCCGGCCGGGTGCTCGCCGAGCACACCGTCGACCAGGAGGTCGCCGACGGCCCCGAGACCGTCCTCGACCGGCTCGGCGGGATGTTCGCCGCGCTGCTCGACCGGTCGGGGACGCCGGTCGCGAAGGTCTGCGGGATCGGGGTCTCCGTACCCGGTCCCGTCGACTGGGAGACCGGGCGGGTGATACTCCCGCCGATCATGCCAGGCTGGGACGGCTACCCCGTCCGCGAACGGCTGCAGAAGGCGCTGGCCGAGCACGCCGGCGCGGCCGGCGACGTGCCCGTCCTCGTCGACAACGACGCCAACCTGATGGCGCTCGGCGAGCAGCGCGACTGGTTCGCCGACTGCTCCGCCTTCGTCCTGGTCAAGGTCTCCACCGGCATCGGGGCCGGCGTCGTCATCAACGGCGAGGCCTTCCGCGGCATCGACGGCGGGGCCGGCGACCTCGGCCACATCCGGCTCCACGACCGGGGCGACGCCCGCTGCATGTGCGGCTCCTACGGCTGCCTCGCCGCCGTCGCCAGCGGCCGCGCGCTCGCGGACCAGCTCACCGCGCTCGGCGTGCCGACCCTGTCCGGGTCGGACGTGCGCGAGCGGCTCACGGCCGGCCAGCCCGACGCCGTGCGGCTCGCGCGGGAGGCCGGGCAGCGGTGCGGGGAGGTGCTCGTCACCGTCGTCACCCTGCTCAACCCCGGCGTCCTGATGATCGCCGGGGACCTCGCCGAGACGAACTTCGTCACCGGCGTCCGCGAACTGCTCTACCAGCGCGCCCTGCCGCGCTCCACCCGCAACCTCCAGGTGGTCACCACCCGGCTCGGCGACCGCGCCGGCCTGGTCGGCGCGACCGCCATGGTGACCGACCACCTCTACGCACCGGAGCGGGCCGACGCCCGACTCGCCCTCATCAGGGGCCCGGTCGCGTCATGACGCACCATCAGCCGACGTGGGAGAAGTAGACCTTGAGCACCGCACCTGTTTCCGTCGGCCTGGTCGGGGCCGGTCCCTGGGCGCGCGCGATGCACGCCCGGATGCTGGCCGCCGGCCCCGAGACGCGGCTCGCCGCCGTCTGGGCGCGGCGCCCCGAGGCGGCGGCGGAGGTGGCCGCCGAGCACGGGGCGCTCACCGCCGGGTCGGTGGAGGAGCTGTTCGAGCACTGCGAGGCGGTCGCCTTCGCCGTACCGCCCGCCGTGCAGGCGGCCCTCGCCCCCCTTGCCGCGAAGGCGGGCAAGGCGCTGCTCCTGGAGAAGCCGCTCGGCCCCGACCTCGCCTCCGCACGGACGGTCGCCGACGCCGTCGCGGAGTACGGCGTCGTCTCGCAGCTCGTCCTCACCAAGCGGTACCACCCCGTCACCCGCGACTTCCTGCGGGCCGCCGCGGAGCTGGAGGTGACCGGGGCGCGCTCCTGCTACCTGCACGGCGCGTTCCTGGGCGGCGACATGGCCACCGCCTGGCGTCTGGAGCACGGGGCGCTGCTCGACCTCGGCCCGCACCTGCTCGACCTGCTCGACGCGGCCGTCGCCCCGATCACCTCCGTCCGCGCGACCGGCGACCCGCGCCGCTGGGTGGAGCTGACCTGCGAGCACGCGAACGGGGCGGTCAGCCAGGCCTCGCTGTCCGGCGCGGTCCGCACCGAGCGCGCGCGGACCACCGTCGAGCTGTTCGGCCCCGGCGAACCGCTGCTCTACGACACCGCCGTGATCGACCACGACGAGATCTGGCCCGTCCTGCGCGCCGAGTTCGCGGCGGCCGTCCGCGCGGGCCGCTCCGGGGAGCTGGACGCGGCCCGGGGGCTGCGCCTCCAGGAACTCCTGGAGGCCGCCGCCCGGTCGGCCGCGGAGTGACACCCGGTGCCACCGGGGCGCGTGTGACGGCTCGTCAGCCCTGGGCCAGCAGGTCCAGGGCCGTCGCCGCCGTCCAGCTGAAGCCCCAGATGCCGCGCCCCTCGCCGGTGTACGGGTCGAGGTACTCGGAGAAGTTCGTCCGCCCGGCGGCGTCCAGCAGCGCCTCCCGCAGCCGCTTGGCCTCCTCCTCCGCCCCGTACCCGCCGAGGCCGCGGTGGACCAGCCAGGCGGTGTTGAACCAGGAGGGCCCGCGCCAGTAGCGGGACGGGTCGAAGGCGGGCCCCTGGAGGTCGTACGACGGCACCAGGTGGGCCTTCCCGAGGCCGAAGTGGTCGCCGCGGACGGTCGCGAGCAGCGCCTCGGAGACGTCCGGCGGCAGGTCGGGCAGGATCAGCGGCACCAGGCCCGAGATGCTCCGCCCGTCGATCAGCGGACGGTCCGGCGCGCGCAGGTCCCGGCACAGGAACTGACCCGCCCCCGGGTCCCACAGCCGGTCCAGGAGCGCCTGACGCAGCGCCAGCGCCCGTTCCAGGTGCGGCCCCGGATCCGCGCCCGCCACCTCGGCGAGCTGCGCGAGCGCCGCCTCCGACACCGCGAGCAGCGCGTTGAAGCACGGGTCCTCGACGGCGAAGGCGTGCGCGGTGCGGGTGTCGTCGTAGTCCTGGGCGCGGTAGTCCGCGCAGAGCCGCACGTAGCGCCCGTAGTCCAGGTCGGTGGGCCGGTCGGCGGGGTTCGCGTGCGCGAGGTCGCGGCGGACGTACGAGGCCGGGTCGGCGGGGGTCACGCGGGCCAGCGGGCCGTCCCAGCAGGGGGAGTTGTCCATCCCCGACTCCCAGGGGTGGACGATCGCGGCCAGCCCCGCCCCGCCGAGGTCGCGGTGCGCGAGCAGGTAGTCGTGCCAGGCGGCGAGCCGCGGGTAGAGCCGGCGCGGGACGCCCCGGCGCACGGAGTCCTCGGGGTCCGCGCGGTGGGTGAGCCAGGCGGCGAGCGCGTGCACCGGGGGCTGGACGATGCCGGAGGTGTGGAGCCGCTGGCCGCCCTCGCCGGGGACGCCGGCCTGCCAGAAGTCGGGGCCGGGGAAGTAGGCGTCGGCGGCGACGGAGTCGTTGAACACGATGTGCGGGACCCGGCCGTCGGGCCACTGGGCGGCGAACAGGGTCTCCAGCTCGCGGCTCGCCCGGCGGGGGGAGAGGTGGCGCAGGCCGATGGCGATGAAGGCGGTGTCCCAGCTCCACTGGTGCGGGTAGAGCGTGCGCGAGGGGACGGTCGAGCCGCCGGCCCAGTTGCCGAGCAGCACCCAGGCGGCGGCGCGGCGGAGCTGGTCCCAGGTGTCGGGGTCTGCGGCGGTCCAGGGCTTGGAGGTGGTGGGGGAGAGGGCTTCGGGGGCCGTGGCGTCGGGGTCGGCGATCTCGGTGGCGATCTCGGCGGCGGTGGGGGAGGGCGCGGGCGCTCGGGTGGGCGCGGTCTCGACGGCTGGTTCACCGGCAGGTTCGGGCGACATGAAGGGAAATGGGAGCACTGCCGGATGATGCCTCGCAAGAGTGCCGGTGGGCGGGTCCGGCGCGTTGCGGGGAGGTTGCGGATGTCCGCGAGGGGGTCCGTCCGCTGAGACGGCGGGACGCGGCGGGGGGTGATTCCCGCCACTCTTGATAGGGGTGCTGCTCAGATGAGCGTTTTCGGTGCGGCTGCACTTCACAAAGGGGTGGCACTGGGTGCCACCTGATGATCGTTCATCGATCGCACATGGTCGTCACCCTGGGTGCGGATCCCGGCCCGCCCTGTCGCGCCCGGTAGTCGACGCTTCACTTCTTGAACGCAAATGGTGTGGACCACTCCCGATGCCCTCACTTTCGATCTGCTGGCGGACGGGTGGTTACAGCCGCATGACGCACATGTGGACGTACCCAGGCGCCTTCGATCTGGGTATGTTCCTGGCCGTCAGGGCAGCCACCGAGTCCTCAGGAGTCGAGACCCGTGTCGGAAAACATCGAGCACCAGGGCGTGAAGTTCGTTTACGACTTCACCGAGGGAAACCGGGACCTCAAGGACCTCCTCGGCGGCAAGGGCGCGAACCTCGCCGAGATGACCAACCTCGGGCTGCCCGTCCCGCCCGGCTTCACCATCACCACCGAGGCGTGCAAGGTCTACCTCGACAGCGGCGAGGAGCCGGCCGCCCTGCGCGACGAGGTGAGCGCCCATCTGGACGCCCTGGAGGCGAGGATGGGCAAGCAGCTCGGCCAGGCCGACGACCCGCTGCTCGTCTCCGTCCGCTCGGGCGCGAAGTTCTCGATGCCCGGGATGATGGACACCGTCCTCAACATCGGCCTCTCCGACGCCTCGGTGGCCGGTCTCGCCGCCCAGTCCGGCGACGAGCGGTTCGCCTGGGACTCCTACCGCCGGCTCATCCAGATGTTCGGCAAGACCGTCCTCGGCGTCGACGGCGAGCTGTTCGAGGACGCCCTGGAGGCGGCCAAGGAGGCCCGCGGGGTCACCGTCGACACCGACCTCGCGGCCGACGACCTCAAGCAGCTCGTCGAGCGCTTCAAGCAGATCGTGCAGACCGAGGCCGGACGCGCGTTCCCGCAGGACCCGCGCGAGCAGATGGACCTCGCCGTCCGCGCGGTCTTCGACTCCTGGAACACCGACCGCGCCAAGCTCTACCGCCGCCAGGAGCGCATCCCCGGCGACCTCGGCACGGCCGTCAACGTCTGCTCGATGGTCTTCGGCAACCTCGGCCCCGACTCCGGCACCGGCGTCGCCTTCACCCGCGACCCGGCCTCCGGCCACCAGGGCGTCTACGGCGACTACCTGCAGAACGCGCAGGGCGAGGACGTCGTCGCGGGCATCCGCAACACCGTGCCGCTGGCCGACCTCGAGGGCATCGACAAGGCCTCGTACGACCAGCTCATGGAGATCATGGAGACCCTTGAGACCCACTACAAGGACCTCTGCGACATCGAGTTCACCATCGAGCGCGGCCAGCTGTGGATGCTCCAGACCCGCGTCGGCAAGCGCACCGCCGGTGCGGCCTTCCGGATCGCGACCCAGCTCGTCGACCAGGGCCTCATCGACGAGGCGGAGGCGCTGCAGCGCGTCAACGGGGCGCAGCTCGCGCAGCTGATGTTCCCGCGCTTCGACGACTCCGCGAAGAGCGAGCAGCTCGGCCGCGGGATCGCCGCCTCCCCGGGCGCGGCGGTCGGCAAGGCCGTCTTCGACTCCTACACCGCGATCAAGTGGTCCCGCTCCGGTGAGAAGGTCATCCTGATCCGCCGCGAGACCAACCCCGACGACCTGGACGGCATGATCGCCGCCGAGGGCATCCTGACCAGCCGCGGCGGCAAGACCTCGCACGCGGCCGTCGTGGCCCGCGGCATGGGCAAGACCTGCGTCTGCGGCGCGGAGGAGCTGGAGGTCGACACCAAGCGCCGCCGGATGACCGCCAAGGGCAAGGACGGCAAGGGCACGATCGTCATCGAGGAGGGCGACGTCGTCTCCATCGACGGCTCCAGCGGCAAGGTGTACGCGGGCGAGGTGCCCGTCGTGCCGTCGCCGGTCGTCGAGTACTTCGAGGGCCGGATGCACGCGGGCGCCGACGACGCCGACGAACTGGTCGGCGCGGTGCACCGGATCATGGCCTACGCCGACCGCGTCCGCCGGCTGCGGGTGCGCGCCAACGCCGACAACGCCGAGGACGCGATGCGCGCCCGCCGGTTCGGCGCGCAGGGCATCGGCCTGTGCCGCACCGAGCACATGTTCCTCGGCGAGCGGCGCGAGATGGTCGAGAAGCTGATCCTCGCCGACACCGACAGCGAGCGCGAGGAGGCCCTGAAGCACCTCCTGCCGCTGCAGAAGCGGGACTTCGTCGAGCTGTTCGAGGCGATGGACGGGCTGCCCGTCACCGTTCGGCTGCTCGACCCGCCGCTGCACGAGTTCCTGCCGGACATCACCGAGCTGTCCGTCCGCGTGGCGCTCGCGGAGTCCCGCAAGGACCACAACGAGAACGACCTGCGCCTCCTGCAGGCCGTCCACCGGCTGCACGAGCAGAACCCGATGCTCGGCCTGCGCGGCGTACGCCTCGGGCTGGTCATCCCGGGCCTGTTCTCGATGCAGGTACGGGCCATCGCCGAGGCGGCGGCCGAGCGGCGCAACGCCAAGGGCGACCCGCGGGCCGAGATCATGATCCCGCTGGTCGGCACGGTCCAGGAGCTGGAGATCGTCCGCGACGAGGCCGAGCAGGTCATCGCCGAGGTCGAGGCCGCGACCGGGCTGAACCTGAAGCTGTCGCTCGGCACCATGATCGAGCTGCCGCGGGCCGCGCTGACCGCCGGTCAGATCGCGGAGGCCGCGCAGTTCTTCTCCTTCGGCACCAACGACCTCACCCAGACGGTCTGGGGCTTCTCCCGCGACGACGTCGAGGCGAGCTTCTTCACCGCCTACCTGGAGAAGGGCATCTTCGGGGTCTCGCCGTTCGAGACCATCGACCGCGACGGCGTCGGCTCGCTGGTCCGCAGCGCGGTCGAGGCGGGGCGGGCCACCCGGCCCGACCTCAAGCTGGGCGTCTGCGGTGAGCACGGCGGCGACCCGGAGTCGGTGCACTTCTTCCACGAGGTCGGCCTGGACTACGTCTCCTGCTCGCCGTTCCGCATCCCGGTCGCCCGCCTGGAGGCCGGTCGCGCGGCCTCGCAGTCGGAGGGCAGCGACCACCGCTGACACCCGCGGCCGCGGCCGGTCTCCTGACCCTCACCGACCGCCGCGGCCCGGGCCCCAGGAGGGGCGGGAACCCTGTGCGGGGGTCCCGCCCCTCCGTCGCGGCCCGCCGTCGCGCGCCCGTGCCC
>NZ_JBHWZH010000112.1:0-19745 GCF_042728285.1 Streptomyces sp. NPDC060194
GGCCGGGCGGACCGGCCGGCGGCGCTCCCGCGTCAGCGGGTGGTGCCGGGCTCGATCCACGTGCGGACGCCGGACGGGACCGGCGTGCGCGGTGCGGCCTCCTTGGCCCGGGCGGGCCTCGCCGTCTTGAGGGCGGCCGGTGCGGCCGTCGGCACGGTCAGCGTGACCTGGCTCTGCAACGCCCCGGGCGCCACCCAGCCGGACAGCGACCCGGCGTAGCCGGTCCCGAACGCCGTGGTCCCGATGACCTGGTTCTGCCGGGTGCCGGTCGGCATGGTGGCCGTCGCCTTCACACCGTTCGGCGCCTGGACGGTGACGGTCCGGTCGATCCGGTAGCCGGTCACCCGGCCGGCCTTGACAGCGGTGTTCCACACGGCCCGGTCGCGCAACTCGATGCCGATGTCGCGCTGGCGCAGGTTCACCAGCGGGGTGTTGTCGGCGTGCAGGGCCGCGTAGTCGCCGATGACGCCGTCGAGGACGGGGTAGGCGATCCGGTCCTCGGCGAGGTTGGACTGGTGGATGAAGTGCGGCCGGGGGTCGCCCGAGAGCACGTGCCCGAGCGCGATGCGCTTCTCCAGCGGCACGATGTGGTCCGCGTACCCGGTGGCGAGGTCGAGCGGCGCGTCGAGGCAGGTGGAGGTGGCGGAGTCCTCGCAGATGCCGCTGCCGCCGTCGGACCTGCGGGTGTAGATCCAGTTGTACTCGTCGACCTGCTCGGCGGTGCGGCCGGCGTTGTAGAAGACGTTCATCGGGTAGCGCGGCACGGTCAGCGAGGGCCCGACCCTGCGCTGGTCGCGGTCGCGGGAGTTGTCCGAGCCGAGCCAGGCGATGCCGTTGTCGGTGAGCGCGCCGGCCAGGTTGGGGTTGTCGTCCGGCTGCTGCGGCAGGACCTTGAGCCCCGAGTGCTCGCCGGTGATCAACTCGTCTTTCTGCAACGGCAGTTTGGCCCTCTCCGCCCAGACGCGGTTGTCGCCGATCTGCGCCTTGATCTCGGCGCGGGTGACGTAGCGCGTGCTGCCGTCGGTGTTCTTCTGGCAGACCCACGGCACCACGGAGACGTCCTGGACGCAGCCGAGGAACGGGTGGTCGTAGGTGTGGTTGATCCAGCGGAACTTCGCCCGGTCGGCGATGAGTTGCTGGGCGAGCGGGTCGGTGCCGCCGTTGAGCGTCTTGTACGTCTCGCTGCCGCCGCCGTTGTACGCGAAGTCGAGGGTGAACTTCTTGTCGGCGGACCACTGGGCGGCGTACCGGGCGTCCTCGCGCGTCATCCGGATGGGGTCGACCTCGCCCGTGCCGGGCTGGCAGTCGACGTCGCCGGGGGTGCAGTTCAGCTCGGTGTCCCACCGGTCGTCGGCGGCGAAGACGTCGTCGACGTGGACGGCGAAGTAGTTCCGCGCGGCGCCGAGATGGACGCCCTGGGTCATCCAGTCGACGATGCCGCGGGCGAGGAGCCGGAACTGCTGCTGGTACTGGTTGTAGACGAACGTGACGACCAGCTCGCGGCGGCCGTCCTTGCGGAACTCGCCGACGACCGTGCCCTTCTCGGCGGTGCCGGGGATCGGCGCCTCGACGTACGAGGTGAAGTCCGCTCCGGCGAGCGGCTTGGCGATGAAGGCGTAACTCTCGCCCACGGTAGGAGAGTTGTCCTCGAAGGGGACGGCCCCGTCGAGGTAGCCGAACGGGCCCGCCTTGCCGGCCGCGGTCACCTCCGCCCGGACCCCGTCGAGCGAGCCGCTGTAGCCGCCGTTGACGGGGTAGTCGAGTCCGACCTCGGGGCGCGCGTAGGTGTAGGCGTCGACCTGCGGGATCGCGTAGGCGCTCTGGTAGGCGGTCAGGGCCGCCGTCTCCGGGCTGTTGTCCCCGAACGGGGCGTCGTTCGGCAGCACCACCGCCTGGTACTTCGCCCGGGGCCGGCCGCCGACGGTGTCCGCGAGGAACGCGGCGTCGATGGTGGGCCGCCCGGCCTTGGTCAGGTCGACGAGCGTGTACGGCGTCCCCGAGCTGTCCAGCTCGGCGGCGATCGCGGCGGTGGCGGGGCCGCCGTCGCTCACCACGAGGATCTTGAGGTCGATGCGCGGTGCGGGCGGCGCGGCCTGGGCGGGCGCGACCATCGTCAGCACGAGCGCGCCGGCCGTCATGGTCAGCGCGGCCGACCGGATCTTGCGAGTCATTCCGTGTGAGTCCTCTCCCCGCACGGAGCGGACCGGACTCCCCGTCCGGTTCCACCCGTGCCCCCCAAGGGCGGCCACCGCGTCAGCGGCGCCCCCCAGGTCCGTTGTTCCGGGACACATACTGAGGCGCGGGGTGAGGGTTTCGTGGGGGCGACGTGAAACGTGGCGGAAACGCGTATGCCTCCGAAGGCATTACCTGACGGTCAACTCCCCTGATAATCAGGCGATTCCGGCCCGTGGCCGCGACCCGTGCGAGCGGTGGCGCACGTCAGGGCGTCGCAAGCGGTTTCCCGCCACACCGGCTGCCGCCAGAGGTATGGACCACATGTGGACATGTGTGCCACATAGTCATTCCGGCCACACCGCCGGATGCGGAGGTCCCCCGAGTTGGCCGAATCGCCGTCCCCGGGACGTCCGCGGTGTGCCCGGCCGCAACCGGTTCATGCCCCGACGGGCTCCCCCGCCCGGCGGCCCGTCGACAGGGCGCCGTGAAGCGTGCACACCGCGTCCGCGCCGTCCTGCTCCTCGGTCAGCGTGCGATGCAGGCAGTCGACGCTGAACACCGGCGCCCAGGACCGGCCCCGGCACTCCGGGTCCACCGGGCACGGCACCTCCACGTCCACCGCCACGTCCCCGTCCCGCACGACGTGCTCCCGCACCGCGAGGCCGATCCGCTGCCGCCCCAGCCGCACCTCCGCGAGCCGGGCCCCGTCCCGCCCGCGCGCGCCCGTCCAGCGCCACAGCGGCAGGATCTTCGCGCCGAACAGCCGCCGCGGCAAGCGCAGTTCGTCCGCGCGGCCGTCCAACCCCAGCGCGTCCTCCCGCGCCCGACTGAGCCGCCGCAGGAACGGCTCGAGCCGCCGCAGCTCGTGCGCGTGCACCACCCGCCCGAACCCCTCCGCGCGGAACGCGGCGGGGTCCGCGGGGCCGGTGTGCGCCAGCACGGCGGTGCGCCGGTGCCGGGCGGCGACGGCCGTCAGCCGCTGTCGGGCGCGCCGGTCCAGCTCCGCGCCGTCCACCACCGTGGGGAGCCCGTGCGCCATCCGGCTCTCCAGGATCCGGCAGAGGATCTCCCACCCCTCGGCCCGATCCCCCGCGACGGCGCCCAGGGTGCTCGGCGACAGCACGTCGTCCTCCGGCCAGGTGGAGGCCAGTGCGGCGGTCTCGCCGACCAGCACGACCAGTGCGTGCGCCTTCATGCGGGCCTCCTTGCGGGGGGGGGGCGGAACTGTAGGACTGTGTGCGGTCGCGGCGCTCGGCACAGCGGGGGGCGGCGGTGCCAAAATCAGCCCGGCGATGGGGTCTCCCCTGCTCGAGCGAAGCCGAGAGCTTGGGGAAGTTCGAGGCCACCGGGCGGAGCCCGGTATCCGCCGGCAGGCGAAACGGCGCCCGCCTGAGGGACTTGGGGAAGGGGTGGTCGGGGGGCGATCCAACCGGGGCGAAGCCCCGGTAAGGGGGCCCGGGTGCGGAGCCCCGGTCCCCCTACGCGACGGTCAGTCGCGGCCGTGGCCGCGTTCGAGCCGGGGCACGGCCAGCGACACCAACTCCCGCGCCTGCTCGGGGAACCAGTGCCCCGCGTCCGGATCGACCATCCCGCGCTCGGGATCCAACGGCCCGCCCGTCCCCCGGTAGCACTTCCCGTCCGACTCCCCCGGGATCTTCACCCACAGCCGCGCCGCGACATACGGATCCCCCGTCGCGAGGGAAGGCCGCGCCCCGGCCCCCCGCCCCGGCGGATTGCACCACACCTCCGCGTCCGCGTACTTCCCCGCCGGCGGCGTCCACGACCCGAGCCCGTTGCGGCTCGTGTCGAGCAGCGCCTTCTTCTGCCGCGCGGGATCCCGCGCGATCCCCACCTCGGCGAAGGCCGCGTCGTAGGCCGCGTCCGTCAGCGTCCACGTGGACGTGTCGTCGAACGTGGCCGGGTAGTACTGGCTGCGGCACGACGCCTCGGGGTACCCCGCGTCCGCGAGCGCGAGGCAGTCGCTCAGCCAGTGCGCGTAGTGCGCCAGCCGATCGTCGGCCTCGTAGTTGGACACGTTCATGAAGAACCCGTCCGCCTTCGCGACGTTCGCCTTGCGCAGCCGCTGCGTCGCGTCCCCGGGGCTCAGCCAGTTGCTCCCCGTCCCGTCGAGGTAGACCGACGTGCGCGGCAGCGCCTTGAGCTGGTCGACCGCGTTCCGCAGTTGCGCGAAGCGCTTGTCGGCCGCGGTCTCCGGGTCCTGGTCGGCGGGTCGACACTTCTCCGGTACGCCGTTGATGTCCGTGTACCAGGGGATGACACCGAGCCCGTCGGGTTCGAGGACGACGATCGCCTCCCGGTTGCCGATCCCCTGGGCCAGCCCCTTGATCCACGCCGCGTACGCCGCCGAGTCGGCCGCGCCGCCCTGCGAGTACAGCGCGCAGTCCCGGAACGGGATGTTGTAGGCGACGAGCACCGGCACCGCGTCCGCCCGGTCGGCCCGCCGCACCAGATCCGCGGCGGAGGCCCGCACCTCCGCGGGGGTGCCCTTGGTGAACCAGGTCGCCGACGGCACCGCGGCCAATGTCAGCGCGTCCTTCCGCGCCTGCCCCTTGAGCTTCGCCGCCGCCTCCACCGTGCTGCTCTCGGGATTGACGTAGATCCGCTTCCCGCCGTGTCCCGGGCCGTGCCCGCCACCGGGACCGCCCCCGTTTCCGCCCCCGTGTCCCGGACGGTCGTCCTGGCCGGGGCGGCCGTCGTGCCCGGAGGCCGCCGCCGGCCCCGTCACCGCGGCGGACGCCACGACGAGGCCCGCGAGGGCCAGCGCCGCGAGGCGCGACGGTGCGGATCGCTGCTCGAATCTGCCTGATCTGGTGGGGCGGACTGTCATGGTGCGGAACTCCTCATCGAGTGGAGACGGGGCGGAACCTGCACGGCCCCGTCCGGACCGGGACGATGCGGCGCTCCCGTGCTGGAAGCGCTCCCGGTCGTTCCCGGTCCGGCGGCTTGGGGAGCATGGTGGCGATCCGGCGAGCGGCGTGTCAATGGCTCGGACCGCACCTTCTTGGGAGCGCTCCCAATCTCGGCGGACACTGCGAAGTCCTGCCCCCTTCCACCGGCCCGCCCGGCTCGGGTACCTTCCGAACTGGAAGCGCTTCCGGGGGGTGGTCGGCTCCGGGCGCGAGCCGTCGGCCAGTGAAAGCGAGCACGTCCCATGGAGAAACCGGCGTCCGGCCGCCAGCCCACGCTCGACGAGGTGGCGCGGCTTGCCGGAGTGTCCCGCTCGGCCGCGTCCCGGGCGATCAACAACGCCCAGCACGTCAGCCGCGCCAAGCGGGAGGCGGTCGGCCGCGCGGTCAAGGAGCTGGGGTACGTACCGAACCTGGCCGCCCGCGGTCTTGTCACCCAGCAGGCCGGCACCGTCGTCCTGGCCGTCTCCAGCAACGACCCGGCCGTGTTCGTCGACGCGTTCTTCGCCCGGGTCATCTTCGGCGTCAGCGCGGCCCTGGAGCGCACGGAGCTGACGCTCACGCTCGTCCTCGCCGGCACGCCCGAGGGCGAGTCGAAGCTCCGCCAGGTCCTGCGCTCGCGCCGCGCCGACGGGGTCATGCTGATGAACCTGCACGGCGACGACCCGCTGGCCAGGCTGGCCGAGCAGATCCCGGTGCCGGTCGTCTTCGGCGGCCGCCCGCTGGTGGGCGAACCGCGCCACTACGTCGACACCGACAACCGCGGCGGCTCCCGGCTGGCGACGGAGCACCTGATCGACACCGGCCACCGGCGGATCGCGACCATCACGGGCCCGCTGGACACGGACGTGGCCCGCACCCGGCACCGCGGCTTCCAGGACGCGATGGCCGTCGCCGGCCTCGACCCGAGCCGGGTCGACCACGGCGACTTCAGCGAGCGCAGCGGCGCGGAGGCGGCGGCCCGGCTGCTGGCCGCGTACCCGGACCTGGACGCGGTGGTCGCCGGCTCGGACAACATGGCCGCGGGCGCGATGCGCGGGCTGAAGGCGTACGGCCGGTCGGTGCCCGACGACGTCAGCGTCGTCGGCTTCGACGACCTGTCGACCGCGCTGCACACCGACCCGCAGCTGACCACCGTCCACCAGCCGATCCAGGCGCTCGGCGGCGAGATGGCCCGCATGCTCACCGCGCTCATCGGCGGCGAGGAGCCGAGCCCGCTGATCCTGCCGACGCACCTGGTCCAGCGCGCCTCGACCCGGTCCCGCGCGGACGCCGCCGCCCCGAGGCCCTGACCGCGGGTCGCCACCCCGAAGCGGCGCTCACGACCCGCGCGCGACCCGCCCCGGGAGCTCCGGTCGTGCCGTGCGGTCGAGTGTCGCGAGCAGGGTGTTGACCGTCACGACCACCGCGAACCCGAGCGCCCAGGCGGGACGGCCGACGGCGAGCAGAGCGAGGGCCGCGGCTCCGAACACCACGGCCTTGACCGCCAGGACTCCCGCCAGGGGCAGCGGTACGCGCGCCCGGGGCGCGGCGAAGGCGCCCCAGAGGACGATCGCCGCGCCGGGGGCGGCGACGGCGAGCAGCAGCGCGAGCGCCGTGGCGTCGACGCTCGCCCAGCCCCACCGGGCGAGCGCGGCGAAGGCGATCAGTTCGAGGACGAAGGCGAGGCCCTCGTTGATCGCATGGAGTGGTCCTGCCAGTCTCATCGGTCGCCGTCCTTGATCACGCACTCGGGGAGAGTCAGTAGACCAGAAGGGCGCGGAAAGCACTTGCCTCAAGTGGACGTCGAGGGTTGCCGTCCTCGGCGGCCCGCCCACCGCGCAGGACCGCGACCTCGCGCGTCGGATGACGGACGCCTGGGTCCGTTCCGCGGCCGCCGGCGATCCCGGCCGGCCGCCGCTGTCCGACGCCGCGGGCCCGGCCCACGTCTGGGACACCCCGGACAGCACCCCGTCACCCGTGGACACCGCCCACCGCGCCGCCCTGTGGCGGGAGTTCGCCCACCGGCCCGCCCGGCGGTGACGTGACGCCGGTGTTAAGGCCGTACGACAACCTCCGCGACGGCTTTGACCCCGCGCCCGCGCGCAGGGATCGTGGCGGACGGACCGCCCCGACGCCCCCGCGGCCGACAGCACAGCACACCGATGGGACAGACATGACGACCGACGTCCGCAACGCGCACTTCCCCGCCGCGCCGCCCACCACCGGGGACGCCGCACGGGGCGAGGCGCCTCCGCTGGACAACCCGGCCTGGGCCGCCCTCAGCGGCGCGCACCGGCACCTGGGCGAGCACGCCGGGGCGGCCGCGCGCTACGCCGCGGACGTCTCCCCGTTCGCCGCCGTCGCCGACCCGGCGGACCCCCGGTCCTGGGCCGACCTGGCGCGGCTGGTCGGGCTCGGTGGGCAGGCCGTCCTCACCGGGTTCACCGACGCGGCCCTCGTCCCGGACGGCTGGCGGTTCGTGGAGAACCTCCCGGGCGTCCAGCTCGTCGCGGACGGCCTGGACTCGGCGGCCGACCCGGAGGCCGTCCGGCTGACCCCCGACGACGTGCCCGAGATGCTGGACCTGGTCCGCCGGACCCAGCCCGGCCCCTTCCTCCCCCGCACGATCGAGATGGGCGCGTACTGGGGCCTGCGCCGGGGCGGCCGGCTGGTCGCGATGGCCGGCGAGCGGCTGAGCCTGCCGGGGCACACCGAGCTGAGCGCCGTCTGCACCGACCCGGACCACCGCGGCGAGGGGCTGGCCGCCCGGCTCGTCCGGCACGTCGCCCAGGGCGTCCGCGACCGCGGCGAGATGCCCTTCCTGCATGCGGCCGCCCGTAACGAGCCGGCGATCCGCCTCTACCTCGCCCTCGGCTTCACCCTCCGCCGCCGCCCGCTGTTCGCCGTCGTCCAGGCGCCGGGCGGTGACGCCACGGCGGCCTGAGCCCTCAGAGCTGCGACCGGCGCTCAGCACGGAGGCGCGCCGAGCGGTGGCCTCCGGCAGGAGCCGACGCAGCGCCGGCTCCGTGCGCGGGCCGGGGTCGACCACGGCGAGCCAGGCGGCCGGGCCGTGGACGGGGTGGACGGCGAGGAGGTCGGGTGCGCCGGGGTCGGCGTCGTCGCGGACGCTGGTGCCGCAGCTGCGGCGGGGGCGGCGGGCCGCGGTCCTGGCCGGCGCGCCGGGCCGAGAACGTCACAGCGCGCTCGGGCCCTGTTCGAGGCCACCGTCGCGATGGGCGCGATCCGCGCGGAGTGACGGCCCGCGGAGACTACGCGCCCTCGATCGTCTCCACCGGCCCCACGTCCTCGCCCGCCAGCGCCGCCGCGCGCAGCTCGGCCAGCTTCTGGAACTCGCCGAGGTCGTAGTTGGCCAGCACGGAGTCGAGGTTGGTGAGCGCGCCCAGGCGCTCGACGAAGCCGTGGGGGTCGTACTCGATCTGCAGGGTGACCCGGCTCGTCGTCGCGCTCAGCCGGTGGAAGGTGACGACCCCGGCGTGGTGCACGCCCTCGGTGGTGCGCCAGGCGATCCGGTCCTCCTCGACCACCTCGGTCAGCTCCGCGACGAAGTTCTTCTCCGCACCGGGCAGCGAGAGCTTCCAGGCGAACAGCCGGTCGCCGAGCGGCTCGACGATGCTGACGTGGCTGAGGAACCGCGGCCACCGCGTGACGTCGCTCCACAGCTCCCACGCGACGGCGACCGGGGCCTCGATGTCGACGGTTTCCACCAGTGAGGACGACATGCACAGCTCCTTCGTTGACGGTTTCGCCCGACCGCCTACCCCCGCCCGGCCCCCGCACGCCGGGCCCCGAGCACCCGGGGCTGCGAGGATGGCCCCTTCCGTGCCAGGGGGGATGCGCAGATGACGACCGTGGGAGCGGCCCGGGCCGCCGCAGCCGACTGGGTGGCCCGCCGTGCCCGTGCGGATCCGGGCTACCGGGGGGCGTACTTCAGCGGCTCGACGGTCGGGCGGCCCGACGGCGCCCCGCTGCCGGCCTCCTCCGACGTCGACGTCATGCTCGTCACCGCCACCGACGACCCGCCCCTGAAGCCGGGCAAGCTCCGCCACGAGGGCGTGCTCCTCGAGGTCAGCCTCGTCCCGTGGTCGGAGCTGGCCTCGGCCGAGCACGTCCTGGGGTCCTACCACCTCGCCGGCGGCTTCCGCACGGACACGGTGATCGACGACCCGACGGGCCGGCTCCGCACGCTCCAGGCGCGCGTCGCCGCCGGCTTCGCGGACCGCAGGTGGGTGCGGCGGCGCTGCCTGGACGCCCGGCTCCGGATCGAGAGCCGGCTGGCGGCGCTCGACATGTCGGCGCCCTTCCACGAGCAGGTGACGGGGTGGCTCTTCCCCACCGGCGTCACCACCCACGTCCTGCTGGTGGCCGCCCTGCGCAACCCGACCGTCCGGCTGCGCTACCCCGCCGCCCGCGAGGTCCTCGCCGCCTACGGCCACCTCGACCTGTACCCG
Source organism: Streptomyces sp. NPDC060194 (assembly GCF_042728285.1). NCBI lineage: Bacteria > Bacillati > Actinomycetota > Actinomycetes > Kitasatosporales > Streptomycetaceae > Streptomyces > Streptomyces sp. NPDC060194. Next base: position 9,554 of record NZ_JBHWZH010000112.1, read on the forward strand.
GAGCTGCTCGCCCTGCTCGGCTGCCGGGACCTGCCCGCCGACCGCGTCCGCCACCACCTGGCGGAGCTGGAGGCGACCTTCGATCTGACGGCCCGGGCCGCCGTGACGCCGTTCTTCTTCAGCAGCGACATCACCCCGGGCGCGCGACCGATCGCGATCGACGGCAGCCGCGACCTGATCGAGCGCGGTGACCACCGCGAGGCAATGTTCTGGATCGTCGCCACCTTCGCCCGCTGCCACACGATCCTCGCCGCCGACGCGCCCGAACTGCACCGCGTGCGCGAGCCGGCGTTCCGGGCGGCGGTGGCCGACCTGGGGATCGCGTCCGGGGAGGACATGGTCGGCCGCACCGAGGAGGTCGTGAGCTTCCTGCCCCGCCTGTGGACGGCTGCCGAGGACGTCCTCGCCCGCAACCCGGACGTCAGCGGGTAGCCGTGGCCTGCGGGCCGAGGCGGGCGGCCGGGAGCCGGTCGGTGAAGAAGTCGGCTGCCAACTCGGCGACAGCGTCCGGGCGTTCCAGGACGACCCAGTGGTCGGAGTCGTCGATCGTGGCGAACCGGCTGCCCTCGATCGTGTCCGCGAAGGCCCGCTGGTCGCGGGGGGTGGTGACGGTGTCGTGCTCGCCGGTGAAGACGAGGGTGGTGACGCCTTCGATGCCGCCGGCGAAGTCCGGGCGCTCCTCGGTGGCCCGGCGCAGGGACTGCGCCGCGTGCGGGGAGTCCAGGGCGTGCAGGAAGGACCGGCGGACGTAGCGGCGGGCGAGTTCGCGCCGGTGGACGTGGCGCTGCGGGTCGAGGCACATCAGGCTGTCGGCGGCGAGCGCGGCGAACCCGGTCCGGTCCCCCGCCGTCAGCCGGTCGAAGGCGCGCTGCCAGCGGGCCCGCCCGTCGGCGTCGATGCGGCAGGGGACGCCGCCGAGCATCAGGCGGGCGATCCGCCCGGGGTGCCGGCGGGCGAGCGCGAAGGCGACGGCGGTGCCGTAGGAGAAGCCGAAGAGGTTCACGCGGGGCGCGCCGAGGTCGTCGACGATCGCGGCGAGCGCGCGGGCCAGGAGGTCGACGCCGGGGCCGTCGGGCAGCGGGTCCGCGCTGCCCATGCCGGGCAGGTCCGCGGTGACGACGCTCGCCAGCGGTCCGAGCGTCTCGTCCATGACGGGCCAGCCGTGCATGCCCTGGAGCGCGCCGCCGAGGACGACGACCGGCTCGGTGACGGGGTCGGGCTGCCGCAGCAGCCGGTAGGAGTAGCCGACGCCCTCCACCGACAGCGGTCGGACGGTCTCGCGCAGCGGGGGCGCCTCCAGCGCCGGGGCGCTGCTCATGCGCGGCGCAGCACGAGCGCGGCGTTGTGTCCGCCGAAGCCGAGCGAGGTGTTGACGGCGTGCTCGAAGAAGCCCTGCTGCGCGTGCTTGGCGACGATCCCGATCGGGATCTCCGGGTCCGGCACGGTGAGGTTGGCCGTCGGCGGGACGAGCTGGTGCTGGAGGGCGAGCACGGTCAGCGCCGTCTCGATGCCGCCGGCCGCGCCGAGCGCGTGCCCCGTCATCGCCTTGGTGGAGGTGACCAGGGCCCGGTCGCCGAGCACCCGGTGGAGCACGCGGGCCTCGGTGAGGTCGTTGGAGACGGTGGAGGTGCCGTGCGCGTTGACGTGGCCGATGTCGCCGCCGCTCACCCCCGCGTCGGCGAGGGCCGTGCGCAGGGCGTGCTCGACGCCGCGCCCCTCGGGGTCGGGCGCGACGGCGGAGTGGGCGTCGCTGGAGGCCCCGTAGCCGACGATGTCGGCGCGGACGCGGGCGCCGCGGGCGCGGGCGTGGTCGGCGCGTTCCATGACGACGAGTCCGGCGCCCTCGCCGACGACGAAGCCGTCGCGCTCGGCGTCGAAGGGGCGGCAGGCGCCGGTGATGTCGTCGCGGCGGGTGGAGACCGCCTTCAGGCTGCAGGCGCTGGCGATCAGGAGGCGGGAGCGAACCGATTCCGCACCGCCGGCGATGACGATGTCCGCCGCGCCCACGCGCAGCAGCTGGTGCGCGGTCCCGATCGCGACCGTGCCCGAGCTGCACGCGGTGGACACGGCCTGGCTGGGGCCGTGCGTCCCGAGGTCCATGGACACACTGCTGGCCGCGCTGTTGACGGTGGTGAGCGGGGCCAGTTTGGGCGAGACGCGGCGGGCGCCGCGCTCCATGAGTACGGTGTGCTGCTCGTCGTAGTACGGCAGTCCGCCGTGCGCGGAGCCGATGACGACGGCGACCCGCCGGCTGTCCCAGACGGCGGGGTCGAGTCCGGCGTCCCGGACGGCCTCGCGGGCCGCGACGACGGCGAGTTGGGCGAACCGGTCGGTCATCCGGGTGACGGGCACGCCGAGTTCGGCGACGGGATCGAAGCCTTCGACGGTGTACATGAAGTCGCAGGTCAGGCCGTCGAGTTCGGCGGGCCGGGTGACCGAGGGGGTCGCCCCGGACCGGGTCGCCGTCTGCCAGGTGGCGTCGGCGCCGATGCCCGCGGCGGTGACCAGACCGAGGCCGGTGACGGCCGAGGCGAAGGGTTCGGCGGCCCGTGCGGCCGTCACCGGGCAGCCCGGCCGCACTGCGCCTCGACGGCGGCGACGAGCTGGCCGACGCTGTCCCGGGAGGTCAACGCGACGTCCTCCAGGTCGACTTCGAGCCGGTCCTCGATGAGCAGGCGCAGCTCCTCCAGGGCGAGGGAGTCCATCCGCAGCCGGTGGAGCGGCGCCTCGGGACGCACGGCGTCCGGGGCCACCCCGAACCTGCTCACCAGCAAGGCACTGATCTCTTCCGCTGCCGTACTCACCCGGTGCTCCTCCGCCGTATTGTCGGGAAGGCACATTTCTACGGCACCGGGCGCGGGCCGGGCCGCCAGGTTCCCCCGTACGGGGGTCGGAGCGCGGATGTGCGATTTCCGTCGCGCCGCGACGGCCCCGGAAGCGCCGCGTGCCGCCCGTCGCGGGGAGCGGGCGGCACGGGGCGTCATCGGCGGGGGTTCACCAGGGGCTCAGCGCTCCGGGCGCAGCCACACCGTGGCCAGCGGCGGCAGGGTGAGCGTCAGCGAGTGGGAGCGGCCGTGGCTGGGCTCCGAACTTGCCTCCAGGACACCGGGGTTGCGGACGTCGCTGCCGCCGTAGCGGAGCTCGTCGGTGTTGAGCACCTCGACCCAGCGGGTGTACCCGTCGGGCAGTCCGAGCCGGTAGTCGGCGCGGACGGCCGGCGAGAAGTGCGCGACGGCGAGCAGCGGGCTGCCGTCGGCGGCGTGCCGGAGGTAGGCGAGGACGTTGTCCTCGCCGGCGTCGGAGGTGATCCAGGAGAAGCCCGCCGGCTCGGTGTCGCGCTCCCACAGCGCCGGGGTGCCGGCGTACTGCGTGTTGAGCTCGCGCACGAGGTCGAGGACCCCGCGGTGGTCGTCCTCGGCGCCGTACTCCGGGTCGAGGAGGTGCCAGTCGAGGCCGTGGGCCTCGGACCACTCGGCGCCCTGCGCGAACTCCTGCCCCATGAACAGGAGTTGCTTGCCGGGGTGGGACCACATGAAGCCGAGGTAGGCGCGGGCGTTGGCCCTGCGCTGCCACCAGTCGCCGGGCATCTTCGACACCAGCGACTGCTTGCCGTGCACGACCTCGTCGTGGGACAGCGGCAGCAGGTAGTTCTCGCTGTAGGCGTACACCATCGAGAACGTCATCTCGTTGTGGTGGTACTTGCGGTGGATCGGCTCCTTGGCGATGTACTGGAGCGAGTCGTGGGACCAGCCCATGTTCCACTTCAGGCCGAAGCCGAGCCCGCCGTACTGCGTCTGCTGGGTCACGCCGCCCCAGGCGGTGGACTCCTCGGCGAGGGTGACGACGCCGGGGCAGCGGCGGTAGAGGGTCGCGTTGGTCTCCTGGAGGAAGGCCATCGCGTCGAGGTTCTCCCGCCCGCCGTACTGGTTGGGGACCCAGTCGCCGTTCTCGCGGGAGTAGTCGAGGTAGAGCATCGAGGCGACGGCGTCGACGCGCAGCCCGTCGATGTGGAACTCCTCGCACCAGTACACGGCGTTGGCGACGAGGAAGTTGCGGACCTCGGTACGGCCGTGGTCGAAGACCAGGGTGCCCCAGTCGGGGTGCTCGGCGCGGCGGGCGTCCCCGGGCTCGTAGAGCGGCTCGCCGTCGAAGCGGGCGAGCGCCCAGTCGTCCTTGGGGAAGTGCGCGGGCACCCAGTCGACGATGACGCCGATGCCGGCCCGGTGCAGAGAGTCGACGAGGTACCGGAAGTCGTCCGGGGTGCCAAGGCGGGCGGTCGGGGCGTAGAAGCCGGTGACCTGGTAGCCCCAGGAGCCGCCGAAGGGGTGCTCGGCGACGGGCATGAACTCCACGTGCGTGAAGCCGAGGTCCTTGACGTAGGCGGTGAGCGCGGTGGCGAGCTCGCGGTAGCCGAGGCCCGGCCGCCAGGACGGCAGGTGGACCTCGTACACCGACATCGGGGCCTGGTGGACCGGTACGTCTCCGCGCCGGGCCATCCACTCGGCGTCGTCCCACGCGTAGGAGGACTCGGTGACGACCGACGAGGTGGCCGGGGGCGCCTCGGTGCGGCGGGCCATCGGGTCGACCTTGAGGGTGTGGGAGCCGTCGCGGCAGGCGATGTCGAACTTGTAGAGCGCGCCGTCGCCGATCTCCGGCAGGAACAGCTCCCACACACCGGTGGAGCCGAGGGAGCGCATCGGCTGGGCGGTGCCGTCCCAGTGGCAGAAGTCGCCGGTGACCCTGACGCCGAGGGCGTTGGGCGCCCACACGGTGAAGCGGGTGCCGGTGACGCCCTCGTGGGTCATGGGGACGGCGCCGAGCGCCTTCCACAGCTGCTCGTGCCGGCCCTCGCCGATGAGGTGCAGGTCGAGCTCGCCGAGGGCGGGCGACAGCCGGTAGGCGTCGTGGACCTCGCGCTCGTGGCCCTCGTAGCCGACCAGGAGGGTGTAGGCGGGGATCGCGTCGAGCGGCAGGACGGCGGAGAACAGGCCGTCGCCCTCGGAGACGAGGTCGGTGCGGTCGCCGTCGATGAGGACGGCGACGGACTCGGCGAAGGGGCGCAGCGCCCGGAAGGCGATGCCGTCGGGGACGGGGTGCGCGCCGAGCAGGGCGTGCGGGTCGTGGTGGGCGCCGGCCAGGAGCCGCGCGCGGTCGGCGGGGTCCAGGGGAGCGGTCGGCTGGAGCGGCTCGGTCGGCGCGGCCTCGGCGCGGACGGCGGCCTCGGGCCGGACGGCGGCCTCGGGCCGGACGGCGGCCTCCGCCGGGAGGGTCTCCGCTGCGGGCCTCGCCGCCTTCGCCGTCCGCGCGGCCTTCGCGCCCTTGGCGGCCGCGGGCTTGGCGGCGGACTTCGTCGCCGGCTTCCCGGCGGCCTTCGTCGCGGGCTTCGCGCCGGCCGCGGTGCCGGTCCTGGCGCGGCTCTTCTTCGCCCCGGTGCCGGTGGGACGGGCCTCCTCCGGGTCCGGCGTGAGCTCGGTGAGCGGAAGGGACGGCTCTGAAACGGTGATGTCGCGGGGTGCCACGGGTTCAGCCTCCAATCGGTACAGGGACGGGGTGCGGGGCCGGGGCCCGGGTGCCGGAGCGAGCGGGCCCCCGGGATATGGACGCGAGGACCCCGGCGGCCCGGCCCGCCGGGTCCGCCGCGAGGCGGCCGTCAGCGCTCACGGGCCAGCCGTTCGATCGCCGCCATCGGCACCGGCAGCCAGTCGGGGCGGTGCCGGGCCTCGTAGAGGAGTTCGTAGACGGCCCGGTCGGTCTCGTAGGCCCGCAGCAGCTCCGGTTCGTCGCGCGGGTCCCAGCCGGCCGCGGCCGCGTAGCCGGCGCAGAAGTCCGCGCGGCGGGCGTCGGCCCATTCGGGGTGCCAGGGGCGGCTGGTGCGGGCGGCGTAGTCGAACGAGCGGAGCATGCCGGCGACGTCGCGCAGGGGGGACTGGACGCGGCGGCGCTCGGCGAGCGGGCGGGCCGGTTCGCCCTCGAAGTCGATGACGTACCAGCGGTGCCCGGTCCGCAGCACCTGCCCGAGGTGCAGGTCGCCGTGGACGCGCTGGTCGGGGCGGCGCCCCTCCAGGCCTTCGAGCGCGTCGAAGGCGTCGCGCAGGCCGGGGACGAAGGGCCGCAGTTCGGGGACGGCGCGGGCGGTGGCCGCGAGCCGCTCCCGCATGCCGGCCGCGGTCCCGCCGTCCCGGCGGGCGGGGGGCGTCGCGCGGGGGAACGCCTGGGCGAGGGCGACGTGCACCTCGGCGGTGGCCCGGCCCAGTTCGTACGCCTCGGCGGAGAAGTCGGTGCCCGGGCCCCGGCGGGGCTCCAGCGAGGCGAGGGCCAGCGTCCAGCCGTCGGCGGCGTCCCGCAGGAAGGGCTGCAGCACGCCGAGGGTGGCGTTCGACGGTTCGGACGTCCGGAGCCAGGCGGCCGGGGCGGGCACCCGGGTGCAGCCCTGGCGGGCGAGCGCCCAGGGCACCTCCAGGTCGGGGTTGACGCCCGGCTGGACGCGGCGGAGCACCTTCAGGATGAACGCGTCGCCGTACACCAGGGAGGTGTTGGACTGCTCGGCGTCGAGCACCCGCGGGACGAGGCCCTCGGGGATCGCGGTAGCGGAGCGTTCGAAGCGGAGCGGGCCGAGGGTACCGCCGGTGCGCAGCCGGTCCAGGAGGGCGCCGGCGGACTCCGGGTCCCGCAGCGCGTCGTAGATCTCCAGGCCGGCGAGCGGGCCGAGGGCGGCTCTGCCGATCCGGGCGGGGGCGAGCTCGTCGGGCAGCTCCTCCCGCGCGCCGATGAGGAGTTGGTAGCAGTCGTCGGCCGGGGCGTCGCCCGGCCGGTCGCCGCCGTCGGCCGGCGCGTGCTCGGTGCAGACGATCAGGTGCAGGCAGCCGGGGTGGAGTTCGGTGCTGGACAGGATCGTCAGCCCGGTCACCTCCCGGCCCTTGCCCGCGAACCACCGCTGCCGGGGCAGCCAGTCGTGGAGCAGTCCGGAGAGCGAGGTCAGCAGGGCGGGAAGGCTGGGGCTTGCCGGACGGAGGGATGCGGTCTTCGGCATGGCGACACGTCCTTTCGACGGCTGACGGGTGACATCACGCGGTCGGCGAGGACTGATCCCGCAGCACGGCGAAAAGGTGAGCGGGGGCACTGTCCGGTTCGAGGCGTACGTAGTTGGCGCTGCCCCAGTCGTACGTCGCTCCGGTGAGCTCGTCACGCACCGACACGGATTCGTCTGCGCCGACACCGAGATGTGTGAGGTCCAGGTGGACGGTTCCCTCCTGTGCGCGGTGCGGGTCGAGGTTGACGACGACCAGCACGGTGTCGGCGCCGGAGCGCTTGCTGTAGGCGATCAGCTGCTCGTTGTCGACGCGGTGGAAGTGCAGGTTCCGCAGCTGGTGGAGGGCCGGGTGGTCGCGCCGGAAGGCGTTCAGGGCGGTGATCAGCGGGGCCAGCGTGCGGCCCTCGCGATCGGCGGCCGCCCAGTCGCGCGGGCGCAGTTCGTACTTCTCCGAGTGCAGGTACTCCTCGCCGCCCGCGCGCAGCGGGGTGTTCTCGTACAGCTCGTAGCCGGCGTAGACGCCCCAGGACGGGGAGAGGGTGGCGGCCAGGACGGCGCGCGCCGCGAAGGCGGGGCGGCCGCCGTGCTGGAGGTACTCGGGGAGGATGTCGGGGGTGTTGACGAAGAAGTTGGGCCGCAGGTAGGCGCCGGTCTCCTCGCACAGCTCGGTGAGGTACTCCGTCAGCTCCGCCTTGGTGTTGCGCCACGTGAAGTACGTGTAGGACTGCTGGAACCCGCCCCGGGCCAGCGCCCTCATCGCCGCGGGGCGGGTGAACGCCTCGGCGAGGAACACGATGTCGGGGTCGGTGCGGTTGACCTCGCCGATCACCCGCTCCCAGAACACGACGGGCTTGGTGTGCGGGTTGTCGACGCGGAAGATCCGCACCCCGCGGTCCGACCAGAACCGCACGATGCGGACCGTCTCGTCGACGAGGCCCGGCAGGTCGGTGTCGAAGTCCAGGGGGAAGATGTCCTGGTATTTCTTCGGCGGGTTCTCGGCGTAGGCGATGGTGCCGTCGGTGCGGTGCCGGAACCACTCGGGGTGCTTCTCCACCCACGGGTGGTCCGGGGAGCACTGGAGCGCAAGGTCGAGGGCGATCTCCAGGCCCACGGCCCGGGCGGCGGCCACGAAGTGGTCGAAGTCCTCCAGGGTGCCGAGGTCGGGGTGGACCGCGTCGTGGCCGCCCTCGGGGGAGCCGATCGCCCAGGGGGCGCCGACGTCCAGGGGGCTCGCGGAGAGGGTGTTGTCCGGGCCCTTGCGGAAGGTGGTCCCGATGGGGTGGATCGGCGGGAGGTAGAGCACGTCGAAGCCCATCGCGGCGACGGCGGGAAGCCGCTGCTCAGCGGTCCGGAAGGTGCCGCTGACGGGTGCCTCGCCGTCGCGGACGACGGCCCCCTCGGAGCGCGGGAACAGCTCGTACCAGGCCCCGTAAAGGGCCCGTTCGCGCTCGACGAGCAGCGGCATCGGGGCGGAGCGGGAGAGCCGTTCGCGCAGCGGGTGGGCGGCGAGGGCGGCGTCGACGGGGTCGGTGAGCGCGGCGGCGAGCCGGTCGGCCGGCGGGCGGGAGTCGTCGCGCAGCGCCTCGGCCGCGTAGAGGACGGCCCGGCGGCCGGATCCCTCGGGCACGCGTGCGGCGGCCCGGTCGAGGAGGTCGGCGCCCTCCTCGAGCACGAGCGCGGTGTCGATGTCCGCCGGGATCTTGACGGCGGCGGCGCGTCGCCAGGCCGTGACCGGGTCGCTCCACGCCTCGACCGTGTACGTCCAGTCGCCGGGCGCGTCCGGGGTGACGTCCGCGCTCCACCGGTCGCTGCCGGGGTCGAGTTCGCGCATCGGCGTCCAGGGGCCCGGGTGGCCCTCGGGGTCGGTGAGCAGCACGTTGGCGGCGACCGCGTCGTGGCCCTCGCCGAAGAGGGTGGCGGAGACCTGGAAGGTCTCCCCCACCACGGCCTTGGCGGGCCGCCGGCCGCAGTCGACGGCCGGCGCGACGTCCACGACGGGGACCCGCCCCGAGAACGGGCGGCCCGTCACCCGAGGTCCGGCCGTCCGCGCGGTCACGAGCCCGGCCTGACGTAGGCCAGCGACGGCGAGGGGGTGTGCCGGCGGGTGATGGCGGGGGGACGCAGGTAGCGCTCGGCGGCGTCGGCCGCCTCGCGGGCGCAGCGCTTGCCCATCAGGGTGCGCAAGCCGATTCCGGCGTCCTCGAAGTTGCCGCGCACCGCGCGGTCGCAGGGCGCGACCAGCAGGGTGCGCTCCCACGTCCGGTAGCGCTCCAGACGGCTCATGACCTCGGGTTTGGCGGGCAGCAGCATGGCGCTGGTCACCTTTCCGCTCGTGGACCGTGCACGGGGCAGCCTGATGGCGCGGAGGGCCGGACACGGGGAGGCAGCGACCAGTGACGGTGTGTCGCGCCTTCCTCCATCCTGCACGGGTCCGGCCCGGTCGTCCTGTCGGAGGACGCCGCCCCCGACCGCCGTCGGTCACCCGCCGGAGCGCTCGGGTTGCACGTCCGGCGGAGTGCTCCCACCCTGAGGAGTGACTGTCGAGCGATCGACGCTCACGCTTCGTGACGGGGTCCGGCCCGCCAGGGCCGGGGAGGCGTGGGTACCGCCGGTGAGGAGCCGAAGCGATGAGATCCGCAGTGCCCCGCTACTACCACCTCGACGTCGAGGTGACCCCGGAGCGCGTCGGGCAGGTCAGGCGCATCCTGACCGCCCACCTCCGGTACTGGAAGCTCGGTCATCTGGCCGGGTCCGTGTGCCACTGCGTCGAGGTGCTGCTGCACACGATCGACGAGCACGCGAAGGACAAGAGCGTCGTCATCGAGACGTGGTGGAACGGCCACCACCTCATCACGGCCGTCTCGTACCGCGAGCGCGACCTGCCGATGCCGCACTACGAGCCGTCCGGTTGCCTGGCGCAGATCGCCGCGCACAGCGACGGCTGGGGCGGCTGCGCGACGGCCGACGGCGGGAAGATCATCTGGTTCTCCCGCCGCGACCGCGCCGCCGAACGCGCCCCGCTGGTCGCCGTGGCGCCGGTGCCGGACGCCGACGAGAGCCTCGACGTGCCGCGTACGCCGCGGGCGCCCGCTCTCGTCGGCTCGCGCCTCGACGACGCGGCGGCGCTGCTCGTCGCGGAGCCGCCCGCGGCCGAGGCCGCGC
>NZ_JBHWZH010000113.1:0-19614 GCF_042728285.1 Streptomyces sp. NPDC060194
CGCCGATGGTACTGCAGGGGGGACCCTGTGGGAGAGTAGGACGCCGCCGAACAATTCTTCAAGGACCTTTGGTCCCAGCGTTCATGCGCTGGGACCAAAGGTCCTTTTCTGCTTTTCCCCGAGACGCGCCGGACTGCCGGCTGCGCGAGAATGACTGCGGTACCGACGACAGGAGTCACGCCGATGTCCACCAACTCTCCCGACGACCGACCGGATCGCGACCGGCGTCGCGACGCCGGCGACCGCGACCGTGGCGGATTCCGAGGAGGCCCGCGTCGGGACAACGACCGCGGTGGATTCCGGCGGGACGAGCGCGGCGGCTCCGCCCCGCGCCGCGACGACCGCGACCGCGGCTTCCGCCGTGACGACGACCGTCCGGCCCCCCGCCGGGACGAGGGTCGCGACGGCTACCGCCGCCGCGACGACCGCCCGAGCGGTGGCTTCCGCCGTGACGGCGACCGGCCCGCCCCGCGTCGCGACGACGACCGCGGCGGCTTCCGTCGCGACGACCGCCGCGACAGCTACCGGCCGCGTGACGACCGCGACGACCGCGGTCCGCGCCGGGACGGCGACCGGCCGCCGTTCCGCCGCGACAACGACCGTCCGGCCCCGCGCCGCGGCGACGACCGCGGTGGATACCGCCGTGACGACCGGCCGGCCCCGCGCCGGGACGACCGCCGTGGCGACGACCGCCCGTCGTTCCGTCGGGACGACGACCGCGGTGGGTTCCGCCGTGACGACCGCCGCGGTGGCGACCGCCCCGCCCCGCGCCGCGACGACGGCCGTGACCGCGGCTTCCGCCGGGACGACCGCCGTGACGGCGACCGGCCGGCGCCCCGGCGCGACGGTGAGCGCGGCGGGTTCCGTGGCCGGGACGACCGCCCGGCTCCCCGCCGTGACGGCGACCGCGGTGGCTTCCGGCGGGACAACGACCGCTCGGGCCGCCCGGCCCCGCGCCGCGACGACCGTCGTGACAACGACCGCGGCGGCTACCGCGGCCGCGACGACCGACGGGACGAGCGGCGCGACGACCGCCCGTACGACCGGGACCGCGAGCCGGTCCGGCGGCTGCCGATCCCCGAGGACGTCACGGGCGACGAGATCGACAAGGACGTGCGGCAGGAGCTGATGAGCCTGCCCAAGGGCCTCGCGGAGGACGTCGCCAGGAATTTGGTGATGGTCGCCCGGCTGATCGACGAGGAGCCGGAGGAGGCGTACGCATACTCGCGGATCGCCCTGCGGCTGGCCTCGCGCGTCGCCGCGGTGCGCGAGGCGGCCGGTTTCGCCGCCTACGCGACGCAGAAGTACGCCGAGGCGCTGGCCGAGTTCCGGGCCGCGCGCCGGATGACCGGGTCCGTGGAGCTGTGGCCGGTCATGGCCGACTGCGAGCGCGGCCTCGGCCGCCCGGAGAAGGCGCTCGCGATGGCGGGCGAGCCCGAGGTGCAGAAGCTCGACAAGGCCGGCCAGGTCGAGATGCGGCTGGTCACCGCCGGCGCCCGGCGCGACCTCGGCCAGATCGACGCGGCCATCGTCACCCTCCAGGGCCCCGAGCTCGGCTCCAGCTCCGTCCAGCCGTGGACCCCGCGCCTGCGCTACGCCTACGCGGACGCGCTGCTCGCGGCGGGCCGCGAGGACGAGGCGCGCGAGTGGTTCGGCAAGACCGTCGAGGCGGACAAGGACGGCGTCACCGACGCCTCCGACCGGCTCGCCGAGCTGGACGGCGTCGAGTTCACGGACGCGCTCGCCGACGAGGACGACGACCGGGACGGCGAGAGCCCGGCCGGCGAGACCCCGGGCGAGGACGGGCGCGCCGACGACAGCCCCGGTCCCGTGCACGTCGATGCCGAGCTGCGCGACGGCGACGCCGACCGCGACGCCTAGGAACACGGCATGAGGAAGGGCGGGTCCGCAAGGACCCGCCCTTCTCGCGTTCCCGGGGGGATCAGTCGAGCGCCAGGCTCCGCAGCACCAGCCCCGTCGCCGGCTTCGGACCGAACGACGTCGACTTCCGCGGCATCGTCACCCCCTGCCGGGCCAGCTCCCGCACGACCTCCTCGCGGACCGGGTGCATGAGCACCGCCGTCCCCCCGTGCCGCTCGGCCTGCTCGACGGCGGCCGCGGTGTCGTGGATGTACGCGATGTGCTCGGGGGTGTCGGGGAGCTGCCACAGGTGGTCGACGAGCGTGGAGTGCAGGACGGTGGCGTCCAGGGTGCGCCAGGCCTCCGGGCGGTCGCCGCGGATCGTGCGGGCGAGCAGCTCGGGGGAGGGGCGGTCGACGAGGTGGAACGAGCCGTCGCCCGCCAGCAGGAAGCCGTTGCCCTCGGCCCCGGCGAGCGCCGCCAGCGCGTCCGGGAGCGGGACGGCGCCGAGTCGGCGCACCCGGAACGAGCCGTCGAGGGCGGCGAGCGCCGTCGCGACCGGCAGGGTGCGCAGATGGCGGTGGATCGCCTTGACCTGCAGCGGGCTGCGGTCGCCGTCGACCAGGAGGACGAGGCCGTGGTCCCAGGGGCTCGGGGACGGGTGCTCGTCGCGCAGCCGCTCGTAGGTGGCCCAGCGGTGGTGGCCGTCGGCGATGAGGGCCTGGCGGTCGGCGAGGTCGGCCTGGACGGCGGCGATGTCCTCGGCGTCGGTGAGCGCCCACAGGCGGTGCGCGAAGCCGTCCTCGGTGGTCGTGGCGAGCAGCGGGGGCGTGTGCACGGTCCGTTCGACGACCTCGCCGGCGGCCCCGTCGTCGCCCCGGTAGGACAGCAGGAGCGGTTCGAGATTGGCCTCGGTGGCGCGCATGAGCGCGGCCCGGTCGGCGACGACCTCCGGCATCACGTCCTCGTGCGGCAGGACCGCGCCGGCCAGATGCAGAGCGCCGATCAGCCCGCGTTGCAGGACGTCGCCGCGCCGCTGCTCGTAGACGTACAGGGCGGGGGCGTCGTCGGGGGCGAGGACGCCCTCGGCCAGCCAGCGGCGCAGGACGTCGGCGGCCTGCTCGTGGCGGGCGGCGGGGGCGGCGGCCTGGGGCAGGATGAGGCGGACGATGTTGTGCGGGTCGGCCGACTCCAGGTGGTCCAGGCCGTCGGGGCGGACCACGACGTCGTACGGCGGTGAGGTCACCGCGGCCAGACTGCCGACCCGCTCCGGGTCGTACCGGAGTCCTCGGAACGGGATCAGTCGCAGGCCTGTGGTGCTCATGACTGCATCGTATGTGCGAGCGGGGATACGCGATGATCGGGGGACGCGCCCGCACCGACGCGCCCCCGCCGCCGACGAGAGGAACCACCCATGAGCCACCGCACCCGGCCGGACGGCAGCGAGCAGCCGCTGAACGAGGCGTACGACACGGCGCTGCTCGACCTGGACGGGGTCGTGTACGCGGGCGGCGAGGCGATCGCGCACGCCGTGGAGTCGCTGGGGACCGCGCGGGACGCCGGGATGCACCTGGCGTACGTGACCAACAACGCGTTGCGGCCGCCGGACGCCGTCGCCGAGCACCTGTCCGAGCTGGGGATCCCGGCCGAGGCGTCGGACGTCGTCAACTCGGCGCAGGCGGTGGCGCGGCTGATCTCGGAGCAGGTGCCCGAGGGGTCGCGGGTGCTCGTCATCGGGGGCGAGGGGCTGCGGGTGGCGCTGCGGGAGCGGGGGCTCGTGCCGGTGGAGTCGGCGGAGGACGATCCGGCGGCGGTCGTGCAGGGGTACGGGGGGCCGTCGCTGGAGTGGGGGCGGTTCGCGGAGGCGTGTGTCGCGATCCGGCGGGGCGTGCCGTGGTTCGCGTCGAACACGGATCTGACGATCCCCAGCGCGCGGGGGATCGCGCCGGGGAACGGGGCGGCGGTGGAGGTGGTGCGGATCGCCACGGGGGCGGAGCCGCAGGTAGCGGGGAAGCCGCAGCCGCCGATGCACCGCGAGACGATCCTGCGGACGGGGGCGGAGCGGCCGCTCGTCGTGGGGGACCGGCTGGACACGGACATCGAGGGGGCGGTGGCGGGGGGCGTGGACTCGCTGCTCGTCCTGACGGGGGTCACGGACGGGTCGCAGCTCCTCGCCGCGCCGCCGCGGCACCGGCCGACGTTCGTCGACCTCGACCTGCGGGGGCTGCTGGCCCCGCAGCCGGCGGTGTCCGAAGAAGGCGAGGGGTTCACGTGCGGTGGGTGGACGGCGTCGGCGGGATCCGCGGAGCTGGAGCTGTCCGGCGACGGCGAGCCCGTCGACGGCCTGCGGGCGCTGTGCGCGGCGGCCTGGACGGCGGGCGGCGAGCAGGGGTGCGGGCTGGACGCGTCGAAGGCACTGGCCCGCCTGGGGCTCTGACGGTCAGCCCGCCTCCATCATCTGGTCCTCCGTCGTGCCCCGCTTCCAATAGCCCGAGAACTTCACCGACCGCTTGTCGAAGCCGCGCTCCGAGACGAGGTGGCGGCGGATCGCCTTGACCGCGGAGGACTCGCCGGCGATCCAGGCGTAGGGGGTGCCGTCGGGGAGGGTGGCGGTGCGCAGGGCGTCGGTGGTGGGGGTGCCGGTGAGCCAGGTGACGTGGGCGGTGGCGGCGGTGGGGAGGTCGAGGTGGTCGTCGGGGTGGGGGGCCTCGAGGTAGGCGTGGACGGGGGTGCCGGCCGGGAGGGACTCCAGGATCGCGGCGACCGCGGGGAGCGCGGAGGGGTCGCCGGCGAGCAGGAGCCAGTCGGTGCCGGCCGGCGGGCGGAAGTCGTAGGCGACGTTGTCGGCGACGACCGGGGCGAGGGCGCCGATCCGGTCGCCCGGCGCGGCGGTGAGGGCCCAGCGGGAGGCGGGCCCCGCGGTGCCGTGCAGGGCGAAGTCGATGTCCAGCTCTCCCGGGGAGCCCGGCGATCCCGGCCGCAGCGCCCGGATCGTGTACGTCCGCATGATGCCGCGCACGTCGGGGTCGAGCGCGCGCCAGGCCTCGTACCAGTCGGGCCCGCGGGTGTCGGGCATCACGGGCGCGTCCTGGCCGGGGTGCGGCAGGAAGACCTTGATCCGCTGGTCGCGCCCGGCGGAGGCCATCCGGGGCAGGTCGTCGCCGGTGAGGGTGGCCCGCAGCAGGGTGGGGGAGAGCCGCTCGGTGCGGACCACGTGGACGTCGAAGAACTGGAACGGCGCGTCGGTCACGGCGTGCGTGCTTCTCTCTCGGGGGCGGCGGTCCGGTGATCGGAAGAGACGATCTTCGAGGTCACCAGAAGATTAGGCTAACCTAACCACGTGTTGGTCGACAGTCCCCCCGAGAAGAGCGCCGCTCCCACGGAGCCGGCGCCCCCCCAGCGCACGGCGATACGCACCGCCGGGCTGCTCGCGTCCGTGGCCCTGCTCGTCGTGGTCCTGGTCCTGAGCATCGCCCTCGGCGCCCGCCAGATCCCGCTGGGCGATGTCTGGCACGGCGTGTTCAGCGCGTCGGGCACCGACAACGACGTGGTGATCCAGGACCTGCGGATCCCGCGCACCCTGCTCGGCCTGGTCGTCGGGGCCGCGCTCGGTCTCGCCGGCGCGGTCCTGCAGGCCGTCACCCGCAACCCGCTCGCCGACCCCGGCATCCTCGGCATCAACGCCGGGGCGTCTGCCGCCGTCGTCACCGCCATCAGCTTCCTCGGCGTCACCACCCTCTCCGGCTACGTCTGGTTCGCCTTCGCGGGCGCCGCCGTCGTCGGCGTGCTGCTCTACGTGCTCGGCGGCGGCCGTACGGCGACGCCCGTCCGGCTCGCCCTCGCCGGCACGGCGATCACGGCGGCGCTGATCGGCTACGTCCAGGCCGTCATGATCATGGACACCGCGGCGCTGGACCGGATGCGCTTCTGGACGGTCGGCTCGCTGGCCTCCGCGTCGATGACGACGTTCTGGCAGGTCCTGCCGTTCATCGCCGTCGGCGTGGTCCTGGCGCTCGGCCTCGCCCGGCCGCTCAACGCGGTGGCGCTCGGCGACGACACCGCCCGCGCGCTCGGCGCGAACCTGGCCCGTACCCGCGGGCTGGCGATGCTCGCCGCCACGCTGCTCTGCGGGGCCGCGACCGCGGCCTGCGGGCCGATCATCTTCGTCGGGCTGATGGTGCCGCACATCGTGCGCTCGATCACCGGGCCCGACCTGCGGTGGATCCTGCCCTACTCGGCCGTGCTGTCCCCGGTGCTGCTGCTCGGCGCGGACGTGGTCGGCCGGGTCGTGGCCCGGCCCGCCGAGCTCCAGGTCGGCATCATGACGGCCGTCATCGGCGGACCCGTCTTCATCTACCTCGTACGACGTCGGAAGATGGCCCAGCTGTGAAGACATCGGAACGCACCCGGACCCCCGGCGTCCGGGCCGTACGGACCGGCGGCCTCTCGGTGCGGGTCGCACCGCGCGCCCTGCTGGTCGGCGTGCTCCTCGCCGCCGTCGCGCTCCTCGCGAGCGTCCTGCTCATCGGCACCGGCGACTACCCGCTGCCGGTCGGCGACGTGGTCGCCACCCTCCTCGGCAACGGCGACCCGGGGGCGGAGTTCATCGTCAACGACCTGCGGCTGCCGCGGGTCCTGGTCGGACTGCTCGTCGGGATCGCGCTCGCGGTCTCCGGGGCGGTCTTCCAGTCGGTCTCCCGCAACCCGCTCGGCAGCCCGGACGTGATCGGCTTCGGGCAGGGCTCCGTCGTCGGCGCGCTCCTCGCGATCGTGATCTTCAACGCCTCCACGATCGCGGTGGCCGGGGCGGCGGTGGTCGGCGGCCTCGTCACCGGGGTGCTGATCTACCTGCTCGCCTGGAAGAAGGGCGTGCACGGCTACCGGCTCGTCCTGGTCGGCATCGGCGCGTCCGCCGTGCTCACCGCCATCAACGGCTACCTGATCACCAAGGCCGACATCGTCGACGCGGCCCGCGCCACCGTCTGGATGACCGGCTCGCTCAACGGCCGCGACTGGACGCAGGTCTGGCCGCTGCTCGCGGTCTGCGCCGTGCTGCTCCCGGTCGTCCTCGGCCATTCGCGGGCCCTGCGGATGCTGGAGATGGGCGACGACGCCGCCTACGCGCTCGGCGTGCCCGTCGAGCGCACCCGGCTCGTGCTCCTGGCCTCCGCGGTGCTCCTCGTCGCCGTCGCCACGGCCGCGGCCGGCCCCGTCTCCTTCGTGGCGCTCACCGCGCCGCAGCTCGCCCGCCGGCTGACCCGCTCGCCGGGGCCCAACCTGCTGCCGTCTGCCGTCATGGGCGCCGCCCTGCTGATCGGCGCGGACCTCGCCTCGCAGCGGATGTTCGGAGCCGACCAGCTGCCCGTCGGCGTCCTGACCGGCGTCCTGGGCGGCGCCTACCTGCTCTGGCTGCTCGTCTCCGAGCGGAAGGCGGGCCGGATATGACCCCCGCGCAGCAGACGCCGAGCCCCGCCCCGACCCCCGCCACGTCCCCCCGGAGTGCCCCCGTGAACCGCCTGACCGCTGACGACGTCACCCTCGGCTACGACCAGCGGGTCATCGCCGAGCGGCTGTCCGTGGAGATACCCGACCACTCGTTCACGGTCATCGTCGGACCGAACGGCTGCGGGAAGTCGACGCTCCTGCGCGCGCTGTCGCGGATGCTGAAGCCGAGCACCGGACAGGTGCTCCTGGACGGCGAGTCGATCCACGCGCAGCCCGCCAAGAAGGTCGCGCGCACGCTCGGACTGCTCCCGCAGTCCTCGATCGCCCCCGACGGCATCACCGTCGCCGACCTGGTCGCCCGCGGCCGCTACCCGCACCAGGGGCTGCTGAAGCAGTGGTCGAGGGACGACGAGCGGGTGGTGTTCGAGTCGATGCGCCAGACCGGCGTCGAGGACCTCGCCGAACGGTACGTCGACGAGCTGTCGGGCGGGCAGCGGCAGCGGGTGTGGATCGCGATGGCGCTCGCCCAGCAGACCCCGCTGCTGCTCCTGGACGAGCCGACGACGTTCCTCGACATCCAGCACCAGATCGACGTCCTGGACCTCTGCGCCGACCTGCACGAGCAGCAGGGCCGCACCCTCGTCGCCGTGCTGCACGACCTCAACCACGCCGCCCGGTACGCGACGCACCTGATCGTGCTCAAGGAGGGCGAGGTGCTCGCCGCCGGGGCGCCCGCCGACATCGTCACCGCGGAGCTGGTGGAGCAGGTCTTCACGCTGCCCTGCCAGGTCATCCCGGACCCGGAGACCGGCACCCCGCTCGTCGTGCCGGCCGCCCGCCGCCGGCGGCCCGAGCGGTCCGCGGAGACGGCCGGGGACGCCCCGGCCAAGACCCTGGCGTGAGACGTACGGGCCCCGGAACGCCGTCCTGGGCCCGCCCACGGGACCGGACGGGCCCGGCGGGCCTCGGAGCCCGCGTCCTCAGAGCAGCGTGCGCAGCTTCAGCAGGTCGCGGAAGCCGGCCTCCAGCTTCACCCGCCCCGACGCCCAGGCCTTCGCGAAGTTCAGCCGGCCCCCGACCATCGCCACCAGGTCGTTGCCGGTCATCGCCAGCCTGATCTGCGCCTTCTCGCGCGGCGGCCCGGGGTGGGAGTCGCGCACCTCGATCCGGCCGCCCGCCAGCCGGCCCGCGAAGGTGGTGTCCAGGTCCGTGACGTGGCAGCTGAGCGAACGGTCCATGGCCGCGGCGCTCCTCACGTCGCCGTCGGCCGAGGCGAGGTTCTCGGCGAGTCTTTCGAGCGCGTCCCGGCACTCCTGCGTGGTAGCCATCGCCATGGACCGTACACCGGCCGCTCGGGGTAGCGTCGGGGCATGACCGACCCACTGCCGTCCGTCGCCCCGGCCCCCCACGCGGGGCAGCCGGACGCGAGGACCGGCCCCGAGGCGCCCGGCGGCCCCGTCGACCCCGCCGCGCCCGCCCCGATCGGCGTCGAGCGCACCCCCACCGGGCACCCGGGCGTCGACGCCCACCTGGTCCGGCTGGCCGACGCCGACCACCTCGCGGCGGACGGCCACGTCGAGGTGTACGAGGATGTACACCGGGGGCTCCGCGACACGCTCACCGCGCTGGACGCCCGGCCCCCCGCGCCCGCACCCGCGCCCCCGGCGCGGCCCTCGTACCCCAGGAGCTGAACCACCGTGGCAGGAACGGCACGACGCCGCCTCGACGCCGAGCTGGTCCGCCGGAAGCTCGCCCGCTCACGCGAACACGCCGCGCAGCTGATCGCGGCCGGCCGGGTGACGGTCGGCGGCGCGACCGCCACCAAGT
Organism: Streptomyces sp. NPDC060194; assembly: GCF_042728285.1. NCBI lineage: Bacteria > Bacillati > Actinomycetota > Actinomycetes > Kitasatosporales > Streptomycetaceae > Streptomyces > Streptomyces sp. NPDC060194. The sequence goes on from NZ_JBHWZH010000113.1 coordinate 9,133, forward strand.
CCGCCACCCAGGTGGAGACCAGCGCCCCCGTCGTGGTCGTCAAGGACGACGACGACCCCGAGTACGTCTCGCGCGGCGGCCACAAGCTCGCCGGGGCGCTCGCCGCCTTCACCCCGCTCGGCCTGGAGGTCGCCGGCCGGCGCGCCCTGGACGCTGGCGCGTCCACCGGCGGCTTCACCGACGTGCTGCTGCGGGCCGGCGCCCGGCAGGTCGTCGCCGTCGACGTCGGTTACGGGCAGCTGGCCTGGTCGCTGCAGTCCGATGAACGGGTCGTGGTCAAGGACCGTACGAATGTGCGCGAGCTGACCCTGGACGCGATCGACGGCGAGGCGGTGGACCTGGTGGTGGGCGACCTGTCCTTCATCCCGCTCGGCCTGGTGCTGCCCGCGCTCGCCGCGTGCACCGCGCCCGGCGCGGACCTGGTGATGATGGTCAAACCGCAGTTCGAGGTGGGCAAGGAGCGCCTCGGCAGCGGGGGAGTGGTGCGCGGCGCCGAGCTGCGCGCCGACGCCGTCAAGGGCGTCGCCCGCCGGGCCGCCGAGCTGGGCCTCGGCGTGCTCGGTGTGACCGCGAGTCCGTTGCCGGGCCCGTCCGGCAACGTCGAGTACTTCCTGTGGCTGCGGGCCGGAGCGCCCGCACTCGATCCGGCCGACGTCGACCGAGCAGTGGCGGAGGGACCCCGTTGACCTCGATCATCCCGTTGCCCCCGTTGGACAGCGATACGCGCACCGTCTTCCTCCTCGCGCACACCGGCCGCCCGGCCGCGATCCGCAGCGCCGAGCTGGTCGTGGAGGGCCTGCTCCGCAACGGCCTGGGCGTCCGCGTGCTCGCCGCCGAGGCGGAGGACCTGCCCCTGCCCGACACCGTCGAGGTGGTCGCCGAACCCACCCCGGACGTCCTCGACGGCTGCGAGCTCCTCATCGTCCTCGGCGGCGACGGCACCCTCCTGCGCGGCGCGGAGATCGCCCGCGCCTCCGGCGTGCCGATGCTCGGCGTCAACCTCGGCCGGGTCGGCTTCCTCGCCGAGGCCGAGCGCGACGACCTCGACAAGGTCGTCGACCGGGTCGTGGGCCGCTCCTACGAGGTCGAGGAGCGGATGACGCTCGACGTCGTCGTGCACAGCGACGGGGCCGTCGTCCACCTGGACTGGGCGCTCAACGAGGCCGCCGTCCAGAAGGTCGAACCCGAGCGGATGCTGGAGGTCGTCCTGGAGATCGACGGCCGCCCGGTCACCGGCTTCGGCTGTGACGGGATCGTCTGCGCGACGCCCACCGGGTCCACGGCGTACGCGTTCTCCGCCGGCGGCCCCGTGGTGTGGCCGGAGGTGGAGGCGCTGCTCATGGTGCCGATCGGCGCGCACGCCCTGTTCGCGAAGCCGCTGGTCACCTCGCCCGAGTCGGTGCTCGCCGTCGAGGTCCAGCACCACACCCCGCACGGCGTGCTGTGGTGCGACGGACGGCGGGCGGTCGAACTGCGCCCCGGGGCACGGGTCGAGGTCCGCCGCGGCGCCGTCCCGGTGCGTCTCGCCCGGCTCCACCACGCCTCGTTCACCGACCGCCTGGTGGCCAAGTTCGCGCTCCCCGTCGCCGGCTGGCGCGGCGCGCCGCACTGACCCCGTCGCGGGCACCCCGCCGGACTGCGTAAGGTCGGAGGCGTGCTGGAAGAGATGCGGATACGTGCACTGGGCGTCATCGACGACGCCGTCGTCGAGCTCTCGCCGGGGTTCACGGCGGTGACCGGGGAGACCGGTGCGGGCAAGACGATGGTGGTCACCAGCCTGGGGCTGCTCCTGGGCGGCCGGGCCGACCCCGCCCTGGTGCGGATCGGGGCCAAGGCGGCGGTCGTCGAGGGGCGGATCACCGTCGAAGCGGGCGACGCCGCCGCCGTACGGGCCGAGGAGGCCGGTGCGGAGCTCGACGACGGGGCGCTGCTGATCAGCCGCTCCGTCTCCGCCGAGGGCCGCTCGCGGGCGTTCATCGGCGGCCGGTCGGTGCCCGTCGGCGTCCTCGGCGAGCTGGCCGACGAACTGGTCGCCGTGCACGGCCAGACCGACCAGCAGGGCCTGCTCAAGCCCGCCCGCCAGCGGGCCGCCCTGGACCGGTACGCCGGCGACACCGTCGCGAAGCCGCACGCCCGGTACACCGACGCCTACCGGCGGCTGCGGGCGGTCACCGCCGAGCTGGAGGAGATCACCACCCGGGCCAGGGAGCGCGCCCAGGAGGCCGACCTGCTCCGCTTCGGGCTCGACGAGATCGCCGCCGTCGACCCGCGCCCCGGCGAGGACACCGAGCTGGCCGCCGAGGCCGAACGGCTCGGCCACGCCGAGGCGCTCGCCTCCGCCGCCGCCACCGCGCACGCCGCCCTCGCCGGGAACCCCGAGGACCCCGAGAGCGTCGACGCGACCCTGCTCGTCGGCGGGGCGACCCGGGCCCTGGAGGCCGTCCGCGCGCACGACCCGGCGCTCGCGCAACTCGCCGAACGCATGGGCGAGATCGGCATCCTCCTCGCCGACGTCGCCGGCGAACTGGCCGGCTACGCCGACAACCTCGACGCCGACCCGCTGCGGCTCGCCGCCGTCGAGGAGCGCCGGGCCGCCCTCACCCAGCTCACCCGCAAGTACGGCGAGGACATCGCGGCCGTCATCGCCTGGGCGGAGGCCGGCGCCGCCCGGCTCACCGAACTCGACGGCGACGACGACCGGATCGGCGAGCTCACCGCCGAGCGGGACACGCTGCGCGAGGAACTCTCCGCCCTCGCCCAGGCGTTGACCGACGCCCGGACCGGCGCGGCCGAACGCTTCGCCGCCGCCGTCACCGAGGAGCTGTCCTCGCTCGCCATGCCGCACGCCCGGGTCTCCTTCGGGATCCGGCAGGTCGAGGACCCCGAAGGCGTCACGGTGAACGGCCGCACGGTCGCCTACGGGCCCGCCGGCGCCGACGAGGTCGAGCTGCTGCTCGCCCCGCACCCCGGCGCGCCCGCCCGGGCCATCGCCAAGGGCGCCTCCGGCGGTGAGCTGTCGCGGGTGATGCTCGCCGTCGAGGTCGTCTTCGCCGGCACGGACCCGGTGCCGACCTACCTGTTCGACGAGGTCGACGCGGGCGTCGGCGGCAAGGCCGCGGTCGAGATCGGCCGGCGGCTCGCCAAGCTCGCCCGGACCGCGCAGGTCGTCGTCGTCACCCACCTGCCGCAGGTCGCGGCCTTCGCCGACCGGCAGCTGCTGGTGGAGAAGACGAACGACGGGTCGGTCACCCGCAGCGGCGTCAAGGCCTTGGAGGGCGAGGAGCGGGTACGGGAGCTGTCGAGGATGCTGGCCGGCCAGGAGGACTCCGAGACGGCCCGCGCACACGCCGAGGAACTGCTCGCCAGCGCCCGCGCGGACGGCTGAGGGGCAGGACGGGCGGATGACGCGGTCGGTCCGTCGGTCCCGTCCCCGGCAGGGCCGCGCGCCCGCGGGGCGGACCGGCACGTCCGCACGGACCGTCCGCACGGACCGTCCGCACGGACCGTCCGCACGGCACGCCCGCGCGTCGCGTCCGCACGGACCGTCCGACGCCAGAACGAGACCCTTAAGCGTGCGAAGTCCGTTCAAACCACCGCCGACTCACCCGTGAGGGTGATTCCGTGTCCCGCCACCGCCCGGTGATCCGGGGCACGTTCGGGTGGCCGGTGCCGCGGTGGCGGTCCCGACTGGCATGCTGGGGGCAACCCCTGCCGTGCGCGGCCGCCCGGGAGGCCCGCGCCGCCCCCGGGACCGACCCCGAGCCGTACCCGGAACCGATCCCCGACCCGAGCCAGGAGCCCCAGTCGCCGTGACCCAACTGCGTGCGGTCCAAGTGCTCGGCGGGGGTGGCGCGCACGGCAGCGCGCACGTCCGGTCCCTGACGGCCGGCCTGGTCGCCCGCGGACTGCACGTCACCGTCTGCGCCCCCGAGGAGACCGGCCGCGCCTACGACTTCGGCGGCGCCGGCGCCCGCGTCGTGCCGTCCCCGGCGCTCCGCGCCGCCTGCGCCGACGCCGACCTCGTCCACGCCCACGGGCTGCACGCCGCCCTGCGGGCCGCGCTCGCCCTGCGCGGCAGCCGCACCCCCCTCGTCGTCACCTGGCACCACCGCGCGCACGCCGACGGGGCCCGCGCGCAGGTGCTGCGGCTCCTGGAGCGGCGCGTCGTGCGCGCCGCGAGCGTCGTCCTCGCCACGTCCTCCGAGCTGGTCGACGCCGCCCGCCACCGGGGGGCGCGCGACGCGCGGCTCGCGCCGGTCGCGATCCCCGCGCCCCGGCCCGCCCCCGGCGAGAGCAAGGCCCGCGCCGAACTTGGCGCGATGGGGCGGCCGTTGGTCATCGCGGTCGGCTCGCTCTACCCGGGGCGCGGCTACGACACCCTCCTGGACGCCGCCCGCGCCTGGCGGAGCCTGGAGCCGCTCCCGCTACTCGTCGTCGCGGGGGAGGGGCCCGAGCGGGCGGCCCTGCAGCGCCGCATCGACGCCGAGGAGCTGCCCGTCCGCCTCCTCGGCCGGCGGACCGACGTCGCCGACCTGCTCGCCGTCGCCGACCTGGCCGTCGTCCCCAGCCGGTGGGAGGCCCGCTCCGTGCTCGCCCAGGAGGCGCTGCACGCCGGCGTCCCCCTCGTCGCCACCGCCGTCGGCGGCACCCCCGACCTGGTCGGCGACGCCGCGCTCCTCGTCCCGGCCGACGACCCCGGCGCGCTGGCCGGCGCCGTCGCCGGGCTGCTCGCGGACCCCGAGGAGCGCGCCCGGCTCGCCCTGCGCGGCACCGCCCAGGCCGCCGCCTGGCCCACCGAGCACGACACCGTCGCCCAGGTGCTCAGCGTCTACGACGAGCTGACGGCGTACGGCCACCGCGGCTGAGCGCGGACCCGGGCCCCCTACGTCCCGTCCTACGCCGTGTGCCGCCGGGCCCGCAGCGCCAGGGACAGCGCCAGGACGGTGTGCGGGTCGTCGAGGTCCGTGCCGAGGAGCTCGGCGATCCGGGCCAGCCGGTTGTAGAGCGTCTGCCGGTTCAGGTGCAGCTCGCGCGCAGTCTCCGCCTTGCGGCCCGCGTGCGCGAGATACGTCTCCAGGGTCGGCAGCAGCGGCGGCCTGGCCCGCAGGTCGTGCTCGCGCAGCGGGCCGATCGCCCGCTCGACGAACGCCGACAGGTCGGGGTGGTCGCGCAGCCGCCACAGCAGCAGGTCGATGTCGAGCCGGCGGGCGTCGAACCACGGCCGGTCCGCCAGGCCGCGCGCCGCCGTCGCCGTCTCCGCCGCGTGCCGGAGGCCGGCCGGGGCGGCCGCCCAGCCGCCCGCGGCGGCGACCACGACCACCGGCATCCCGGTGTGCTCGAGATCCGCCCGCTCCGCCCCCGCCCGCAGCGCGGCCGCCACCCGGTCGGCGACGGCCGCCCGCTCGGACTCCGCGCGCAGCCCCAGCAGCAGCGGCACCCGCCCCTCCACCGGTCGCACTCCGAGCAGCGCCGGCACCCCGACGGACGCCAGCTCCTCGGCGACGGCCCGGGCGAGCACCGCCCAGCCGCCCGCGCCCGGCAGCCCGCCGGACAGCCGCATCACGACCGGCAGCAGTGGCCCGTCGCCCGGCCGGAAGCCGAGCACCCTGGCCTGCGCGGGGGCCTCGGCGACCGCGACCCGGCCCTCGGCCAGGTCGTGCAGGAAGTCGCCCCGGCCGCGCGCGGCCAGCTCCTCCTCCTGGCGGGCCTGCATGAGCACCACGGCGAGTGTCCCGGCGGCCCGCTCGGCGGCCATCCGGTGCACCTGGTCCAGCGCCCCGGCCACCGGGACGATCACCAGCCGGGCCCGTACGGAGGCGGCCCCCGCGCCGCCGGGCACCTCGACGAGCACCGAGCCGGCCGGGCGGTGGCCGCCGAGCCCCTCGCGGACCTGCAGTGGCTCACCCGCCCCGGCCGCGTACAGCAGCTGCCCGTCGGGGGTCTCCAGGAAGACCGGGTTGCCGGCGAAGTCGGCGAGGATGGCGAGGACCTGCGGGACGCCGCCGCCGTCGAGCAGCGCCTCGGTGCAGCGCCGGTGGACCTCCTCGGCCCGGCGGACCAGCGCGTAGTGGCCGTTGACGATCTCGGTGTGGATCTCCTCGGTGACGGTCACGAACGCCACCTCGCGGTGCAGCTGCACCAGCGGCAGACCGGCCGTCCGGGCGGCCTCGACCAGCGCCGCCGGCAGCCGGCCGCCGAAGCGGGTGCCCAGCTCCACCACCAGCGCGGCGATCCCGCGGTCGGCGAGCCGGCGGACGAACGCCCGCTGCTCGGCGGGCCGGGTGCCGAGCCCCAGACCGGTGGTCAGGAGCAGCTCGCCGCCCTTGAGCAGCGAGGCGATGTTCGGCACCTCGCCGGCGTGCACCCATCGCACGGTCCGGCCCAGCCGGTCCGCTCCCGTGACGACCTCCGGCAGCCCGCCGCGCAGCCCCGGCAGCTCCAGTGCCCGGCGGACCGTGATCCCGCCGCCCTGCGCCTCCACCGACGCCTCCCCGCGCCTCCCCGGTCCTCAGCCGCCGTACGCGCCGCTCGCGGTGAGCCGGAGCGCGGTGTCGATCAGCGGGACGTGGCTGAAGGCCTGCGGGAAGTTGCCCACCTGCCGCTGCAGGCGGGAGTCCCACTCCTCGGCGAGCAGGCCGAGGTCGTTGCGGAGCGCGAGGAGCTTCTCGAAGAGCTGCCGGGCCTCGTCGACCCGGCCGATCATCGCCAGGTCGTCCGCCATCCAGAACGAGCACGCCAGGAACGCGCCCTCGTCGCCCGGCAGGCCGTCCACGCCCGCGTCGGAGCCCTCGGTGGGGTAGCGCAGGATGAAGCCGTCGGGCGTCGACAGCTCGCGCTGGATCGCCTCGATCGTGCCGATGACGCGCTTGTCGTCCGGCGGCAGGAAGCCGACCTGGGGGATGAGGAGCAGCGCGGCGTCGAGCTCCTTGGAGCCGTAGGACTGGGTGAAGGTGTTGCGCTCCCGGTCGTAGCCCTTCTCGCAGACGTCCCGGTGGATGTCGTCGCGCAGCTCGCGCCACTGCTCCAGCGGGCCGTCGGCGTCGCCGGCCTCGATCAGCTTGATGGTGCGGTCGACGGCGACCCAGCACATCACCTTGGAGTGCACGAAGTGCCGGCTCGGGCCGCGGACCTCCCAGATGCCCTCGTCGGGGCGGTTCCAGTTCTCCTCCAGGTAGCGGATCAGCTTCAGCTGGAGGAGCGAGGCGTAGTCGTTGCGGGCCAGGCCCGTCATGTGGGCGAGGTGCAGGGCCTCCGTCACCTCGCCGTACACGTCGAGCTGGAGCTGGTCGGCCGCCCCGTTGCCCGCGCGGACGGGCCGGGAGCCCTCGTACCCCGGCAGCCAGTCCAGGTCGGTCTCGCCGAGTTCGCGCTCCCCGGCGATGCCGTACATGATCTGCAGGTTCTCCGGGTCGCCGGCGACCGCGCGCAGCAGCCACTCGCGCCAGGCGCGGGCCTCCTCGCGGTAGCCGGTGCGCAGCAGCGAGGACAGGGTGATGGCCGCGTCGCGCAGCCAGGTGTAGCGGTAGTCCCAGTTGCGCACCCCGCCGATGTGCTCCGGCAGCGAGGTGGTCGGCGCGGCGACGATGCCGCCGGTCGGCGCGTACGTGAGCGCCTTGAGGGTGATCAGCGAGCGGATCACGGCCTCCCTGTAGGGGCCGTGGTACGTGCACTGGCCCACCCACTCGCGCCAGAAGTCCTCGGTGGCCTCCAGCGACCCCTCGGGGTCGGGCAGGGCGGGCGGCTGGTTGTGGGAGGGCTGCCAGCTGATGGTGAAGGCGATCCGCTCACCGGGGGAGATGGTGAAGTCGGAGTACGTCGTCAGGTCCTCGCCGTAGGTGTCGGCGTCGGTGTCGAGCCAGACGGAGTCGGGGCCCGCGACGGCGACCGTGCGGTTGTCGACCTTGTGCACCCAGGGGGTGATCCGGCCGTAGCTGAACCGCATCCGCAGCGCCGAGCGCATGGGCACCCGGCCGCTGACGCCCTCCACGATGCGGATGAGCTGCGGGGCACCGTCACGCGGCGGCATGAAGTCCGTCACCCGGACCGTTCCGCGCGGCATGTCCCACTCGGACTCCAGGATCAGCGAGTCGCCGCGGTAGGTCCGACGGGAGGACTTCGGGGGCTGCTCGCCCTCGGGGAAGGCGGGCCCGAGCCGCCAGAAGCCGTGCTCGTCGGTCCCGAGCAGGGCCGCGAACACGGCGTGCGAGTCGAAACGGGGCAGGCACAGCCAGTCGACCGTGCCGTCGTCGCAGACGAGCGCCGCCGCCTGCATGTCTCCGATGAGTGCGTAATCCTCGATGCGCCCGGCCACGTGAAATCTCCAGAGAAAAAGGGGGATTCTGACGAGCTTGTTTCCGGGAGCGGGCGGGGATGGTGCCTTCGCCGGCCGGCTCGTGGCGATGTATCCGAGAAGAATACGTCGGCGCATCACGCCGCGCGCGCCGCCCCGGGGAACCGGGGTGCGCCGAACGGGTGAGCGTCGAGTGATCGTCCGATGAAGGTCCTGGTTCGGGGGTCGCCGCGGCCCTCCGCGCGCCGGGCGCGTCGGCGGCGCCGTGCCCCGGCCGTACCGGTCCCGGGCGTCGCCCCCGCCGGGCGGCGGGAAGCGGGCGTCCCGCACCGCTGATACCCTGGTACCCCGTGGACCGGTGGCCAGTCTGCGACAGCTCAGGGGCCCCGAAACCGCAGCGACGGCACCCGGAGTCTCCGGAGCCGCCCCGCACGCACCTCTCACAAGCGACCACGGGAGCCCCCTCTTGGCGATGCAGCACCGATCCTCGGGATCCGAGACGACCAAGCACATCTTCGTCACCGGGGGTGTCGCCTCCTCCCTCGGCAAGGGTCTGACTGCCTCCAGCCTGGGTGCCCTCCTCAAGGCGCGCGGCCTGCGGGTCACCATGCAGAAGCTCGACCCGTACCTGAATGTCGACCCCGGCACGATGAACCCCTTCCAGCACGGCGAGGTGTTCGTCACCAACGACGGCGCCGAGACCGACCTGGACATCGGCCACTACGAGCGCTTCCTCGACGTCGACCTCGACGGCTCGGCCAACGTCACCACCGGCCAGGTCTACAACACGGTCATCGCCAAGGAGCGCCGCGGCGAGTACCTCGGCGACACCGTCCAGGTCATCCCGCACATCACCAACGAGATCAAGCACCGCATCCGCCGGATGGCCACCGACGACGTCGACGTGGTCATCACCGAGGTCGGCGGCACGGTCGGCGACATCGAGTCGCTGCCGTTCCTGGAGACCGTCCGCCAGGTGCGGCACGCGGTCGGCCGGGACAACGTCTTCGTCGTGCACATCTCGCTGCTCCCCTACATCGGCCCGTCGGGCGAGCTGAAGACCAAGCCGACCCAGCACTCGGTCGCCGCGCTGCGCAACATCGGCATCCAGCCCGACGCGATCGTGCTCCGCGCCGACCGCGACGTGCCGCTGTCGATCAAGCGCAAGATCTCCCTGATGTGCGACGTCGACGACGACGCGGTGGTCGCCGCGATCGACGCGAAGTCCATCTACGACATCCCCAAGGTGCTGCACACCGAGGGCCTCGACGCCTACGTGGTGCGCAAGCTCGACCTGCCGTTCCGCGACGTCGACTGGACGCAGTGGGACGACCTGCTCGACCGGGTGCACAACCCCGACCACGAGGTCACCGTCGCGCTCGTCGGCAAGTACATCGACCTGCCCGACGCCTACCTCTCGGTCACCGAGGCGATGCGGGCCGGCGGCTTCGCGAACAAGGCCCGGGTCAAGGTCAAGTGGGTGACCTCCGACGACTGCACCACCCCGGCCGGCGCGGAGAAGCAGCTCGGCGACGTCGACGCGATCCTGATCCCCGGGGGCTTCGGCGACCGCGGTGTGTCCGGCAAGGTCGGCGCGATCCGCTACGCCCGCGAGAACCAGGTGCCGCTGCTCGGCCTCTGCCTCGGCCTGCAGTGCATCGTCATCGAGGCGGCGCGCAACCTGGCCGGCATCCCCGACGCCAACTCCACCGAGTTCGACGCGGCCACCGCGCACCCGGTCATCTCCACCATGGAGGAGCAGCTCGCCTACGTGGAGGGCGCGGGCGACCTCGGCGGCACCATGCGGCTCGGGCTCTACCCGGCCAAGCTGGCCGAGGGCTCGATCGTGCGCGAGGTCTACGACGACCAGCCCTACGTCGAGGAGCGCCACCGCCACCGCTACGAGGTGAACAACGCCTACCGCAGCGAGCTGGAGAAGAAGGCCGGTCTGGTCTTCTCGGGCACCTCGCCCGACAACAAGCTGGTGGAGTACGTCGAGTACCCGCGCGAGGTGCACCCCTACCTCGTCGCCACCCAGGCCCACCCCGAGCTGCGCTCCCGCCCGACCCGCCCGCACCCGCTCTTCGCGGGCCTGGTGAAGGCGGCCGTCGAGCGCCGCGAGAGGCTGGCCGCGGAGGCCGCGGGCGCGAACGAGTAGGCCCCCCCGCGTGCCTCGGGGCGCCCTTGCGGGC
>NZ_JBHWZH010000114.1:0-19304 GCF_042728285.1 Streptomyces sp. NPDC060194
CGTCAGCTCACGACGGCCTGCTCGACCAGCAGGCGGACCGCCGCCGCGATCGAGTCCGCGTCGATGCCCGCGGCCCGCAGCTGCTCCTCGGGGGTGGCGGAGCCGGGCATCGTGCGGACGCCGAGGCGGACGAGGCGGGGGACGGGACCGCCGTCGGCGAAGGCCTCGGCGACCGCGTCGCCGAGGCCGCCCTCGGGGCGGTGGTCCTCGACGGTGAGCAGGCAGCCGGTGTCCTCGGCGGCCTTGCGCAGCGCGGCGCGGTCGACGGGCTTGACGGAGTACAGGTCGATGACCCGGACGGCGATGCCCTCCTCCGCCAGCGCGTCCGCCGCCGCGAGCGCCTCGTGGACGGTGACGCCGGCCGCGACGACGGTCGCCCGGTCGTCGTCGCCCGACCGCAGGGTCCGGCTGCCGCCGATCGCGAACTCCTCGTCGGGCCCGTAGAGGACCGGGGAGGCGTTCCGGCCGGTGCGCAGGTAGCGGATGCCGGTCGCGTCGGCCATCGCGGCGGTCAGCCGGGCGGTCTGGTTGGCGTCGCAGGGGTAGAGCACGATCGAGTCGTGCACGGTCCGCAGCATCGCCAGGTCCTCCAGGCCCATCTGGGAGGGCCCGTCCTCACCGATGGACACCCCGGCGTGCGAGCCGACGAGGTTGATGTCGGCGCGGCTGACCGCGGCCATCCGGACGAAGTCGTGCGCGCGCGTCAGGAACGCCGCGAACGTGGAGGCGTACGGCACCCAACCGCGCGCCGCCATGCCGACCGCGCCCGCGACGAGCTGCTGCTCGGCGATGTAGCACTCGAAGTACCGGTCGGGGTGCTCCTTGGAGAAGAACTCCGCGCGGGTCGAGTCCCCGACCTCCCCGTCGAGGACGACGACGTCCCCGCGGGCGGTGCCGAGCGCGGTGAGCGCCTCGCCGAAGGCGTTGCGGGTGGCGACCTCCTCGCCGAGCTCCCAGCGCGGCAGGTCGAGCCGTCCGCCGTCGTGGTCGCTCTGGATGCGCTTGCCGGGCGGCGGGGCGTGGACGTCCACGCGGGCGTCCTGCCGGCCGCCCAGCTCCTCGATCGCCTCCGCGGCGTCCGGCAGCGGCTTGCCGTGTGCGCCCTCCTGGTCCTCGACGGCCTTGACGCCCTTGCCCTTGAGCGTGCGGGCGAGGATCGCGACGGGCTGCCCGGTGGTCGAGCGGGCCTCGGCGAAGGCGCGGTCGACGGCCTCGACGTCGTGGCCGTCGACCTCGATCGTGTGCCAGTCGAAGGCCTTGAAGCGGCGGGCGTAGGCGTCGAGGTCGTGCCCGTGCCGGGTGGGTCCGCGCTGGCCGAGCCGGTTGACGTCGACGATGAGCGTGAGGTTCTCCAGCTTCTCGTGCCCGGCGTGCTCGGCGGCCTCCCAGACCGAGCCCTCCGCCAGCTCGCTGTCCCCGCTGATCACCCACACCCGGGACGGGTTGCGGTCGAGCCGCAGGTCGGCCTGCGCCATCCCCGCGCCGACCGGCAGTCCCTGGCCGAGCGAGCCGGTGGCGGTGTCGACCCACGGCAGCTCGGGCGTCGGGTGCCCTTCGAGCCGGCTGTCCTTCTTGCGGAAGGTCAGCAGCTCGTCGTCCGTGATCGCGCCGACCGCCTTGTACGCGGCGTAGAGCAGCGGCGAGGCGTGGCCCTTGGAGAGGATCAGGTGGTCGTTGCCCGGGTTCTCCGGGTCGCCGAAGTCGCAGCGCAGGTGGTTGGCGAGGAGGACGGCCATGAGGTCGGCCGCCGACATCGACGAGGTCGGGTGGCCCGATCCGGCGGCGTCGGCCGCGCGGACGGAGTCCACGCGGAGCTGTTGGCCGAGGGCGACCAGGTGGTCGTGGTGCATGTCAGTCCTTTCCAGAGGGCTCTTCGCGGCCCCGCTCGCGCAGAGCGCGGTCGGCGGTGTCGGACGGCTTGCGGTCGAGGCCGGGCGGCACCCGCTCGGCGGGGCCGAGGCTGTCGGCCCCGCCGGGGACGAGCCCGGCGACGACGACGATGCGGGGTCGACTCACAAGGGTTCGCCTCCGGCGGCGTGATCGCTTCGGTTCCGGGCGTGCGGTCGTGCGGACCCCACGCGTGCCCCTCTCCCCGGCGCCGAAACGCGCCCTTCGTCCGAAAGCAGAGGTCACCCGGGCGGCCCGCGGTCCCACGACAGGTGCTTGTCATGCCGGGACCCGACCGTCGCGGGGCGCAGCCGCTTCTTCACTCCCGCGGGGGCGCTCCCGGGCCGGATGGCCCAACGGCGCGGCCCGGCCCGCCCCCTGCCGGGCCGGGCCGCCCGTCCCCCCGGACCCCCCTCACGCACGAGGGGCCCCAACTATGCTCCCGGGCATGGAGATTCTGGCGACCACCCTGCGGATCTGCGTCGACGACCTCGACGCCGCCACCGGCTTCTACGAGCAGCTGACGGGCAGCCCGGCGCAGCGCTACGAACGGGGCGGCGTACGGGTCGCGGCCGTGGGCTGCTTCCTCCTGATGAGCGGCCCGGAGGAGGAGCTGGAGGTGCTCCGCAAGGTCTCGGCGACGCTCGCCGTGCGGGACGTCGAGGAGGCCCGCACGGCGCTGCTCGCCTCCGGCGCGCAGGTCGTCGCGGGCCCCCTGCCGACCCCGGCGGGCCGCAACCTCATCGCCCTGCACCCCGACGGGACGGTCTACGAGTACGCCGACCGCCGCCCGCCGGCCTGAGCACCGCCCCGGCTCACCGCATCCGGAAGTCGTACGCGGCCGGCAGCGGCTCGTCCGTGGTCCGCGCCCAAAGCTCGCCGACGCTCTCGTCGCCCTCGCGCAGGTCCGCGGGCTCGAAGCCGCGGTCGAAGCGGGCGCGGGCCGCGGCGGTGTCGCCCTCGGCGAGCAGCAGCCGGATCTCCAGGAGCCGGAACGCGCCGCGCTCGCGGGTCGGCGCGTCGAGCCGGTCCCAGGCCGCCCGCGCGGCCCCGGTGCGGTCGTCGTCCAGGAGCGCGCCGACCGTCTCGCGGCCGAGCGCTGCCGCCGCGGCGGCCCAGGCGGGGTCCTCGCCGTCCGGCCGCAGGGCGCAGAGGTCGTCGAAGGCCTCCTGGTAGTGGTCGGCGGCCCGGTCGCTCGGCCCCAGCTCCCGCTCGGCGACGGCGAGGGCGCGCAGGAGCGGCCAGCGGACCTCCGCGTGCCGCAGACCGCGCTCCCAGCTCCGCACGGCCTGGGCGAGGTCGCCGCCGTGCCACTGGGCGATGCCCAGGTGGTACTCGGTGAGCGGCTCGGCGGGGGCCGTCTCCAGCATGTCCCGCCAGTGCGCGGCGACCAGGGTGGGGCCGGGGATGCCGGAGTCGGGCGCGGGGAGGGTGCCGGTGCGCAGCAGCTCCAGCCAGGGCTCCTGCTCCGCGCCGAGGGTGTCCTCGGCGAAGGGCGTGCCGGGCAGCTTGTGCCGGGCGCGCAGCACCTCCAGCGCGCCCCAGCCCGAGCCGGTCGCCAGCCGCTCCCCGGGCTCCTGGTCGGCGAACGGCAGCCAGGCGGCGTAGGCCCGCTCGACCTCCGCGCGCGGCAGCGCGGCTTCGAGGCGCGCCTCGGTCGCGGTTACGGCGCCGGACCACTGCCCGTGCACGTCCGCCGCGTCCACGGCGAGCGGCCCGTACGCCTCCAGCCAGCTGAACTCCTCCCCCGCCTCCAGCCGCACGTGCTCCAGCTGGGTGCGGGCCAGGCCCGCCTGGATCTCCGCGTAGCCGGGGGTGCCCGGCTCGGTGAGCCAGCTCTGCCAGCGCCGGCCGCCGCGCCCGGACCCCCACAGGAAGAGCTTGCGGCCGCGCAGGAGGTCGGTGGAGGTCTGGACGAGGCCCCGGCCGTCGGCGTCGAGGGAGGCGATCCAGCGGCGCGAGGCGTCGTCCAGCTCGTAGAAGTAGTCGGCGGGGAGCTCGCCGCGGAGCGGGTACGTGCGGTCGGCGCCCTCGTGCTCGGGTACCGGGACCCGGCTGAGGTGGTGGTCGTAGCCGAAGTGCCAGGCCTCGGTCGCCGGGGCGACGATCCGGGTCCCCTCGTCCTCCGGGACGGCGATGTTCGACCACCAGTACACCGGCGCGGGCTGCTCCTGCGGGTCCACGTTCCGGATCCGCACGCCCACGTACAGGAACGCGGAGTCCTCCGGCAGCCACAGGTCGACCTGGAACGGCAGGTCCCGCAGCCGCTCCCACTCCCACAGGCGCAGCATCTCGCCGCCGTCCGGCGCGGGCACCACCGCGGCGTGCACCGGTGCGCACGACAGGGTCGTGTGCCCCGTCGCCCCGATGTTCCACTCGATGCCGCCCGAGAACCACGCCCCGTTCAGCGCGAAGTTCGCCGGCTGCAGGACGGGGTTGCGGTAGAGCAGCTCGCGGTCCTCCCGCTTGTCGACCAGCGAGTGGACCCGGCCGCCGAGGCCCGGCAGCACGGTCGCCCGCAGCCGGTCGTTCTCGATCACGATCGCGTCGATCCCGCGCTCCGCGCGCTCCCGGTCGTAGCCGTCCCTCACCCGCACCGGCAGCAGGGACCGCAGCGGGGCGTACCCCAGCTGACGGTCCATCTCCCGCGGCAGGTCGAGCCCCGCCCGCGTCCGGGCGTCCACCTGGTGCACCTCGTTGGGCGTCCGCAGCGGCGGCAGCGGGTTCTCCGCCCCCAGCGGCGCGGCGGGCAGGTTCACCACGGTGCGGCGTACCGTCGTCGGCATGTCGGCTCCCCCCTCGTGTGCGCCGAGGGTCGGGCGCACCTGGGGCCATCGAACATGATCGGACGCGTCCGGAACAGGGCCCGCCCTGCGTTCTGGGTCACTTCCCCTGCGGGGGTGCGGCCGACCGGCACACTGCGCGCGGGGCCCGAAAGGCCACCCGGCGGAGCCCGCGGGGTGGGCTCAGGCCGCGGACGCGTGGAGGGGCATACCGTGCGTCAGCGCCCAGCGTTCGTGGTCGCGCCACGCACCGTCGACGAACAGGAAGTCGGGCGAGTACCCCTCGTACCGGAACCCGCAGCGGCGCGCGAGCGCGATGGACGGCTCGTTCCCGGGCTGGACGTTGATCTCCAGCCGGTGCAGACCGAGCACGGAGAAGGCGTGCCCGACGACGAGCCGCAGCCCCTCGCTCATCAGCCCCCGCCCCGCCGCGTGCACGAACGCCCCGTACCCGAGCGCCCCGCACCGAAAGCCCCCGTGCACGATGTTGTTGACGTTCACGAACCCGGCGATCTCCCCCGACTCCCGCTCGCACAGCAGGAACCCTTCGCGGCCCTTGTCCGCGATCAGGCCGCGCGCGTACGTGGTGAAGTCCTCGTCCTTCTGCGGCGGGAACAGCCACGGCCGGTGGAAGTCGGCGGACTCCCGCGCGCGGGCGGTGAACTCGGCGGCGTCGTCGAGGCGGAACGGGCGGACGGCGACGCGGGGCCCTTCGGCGAGGTACTCGATCACCCGCCCACCGTACGCCCGACCCCCCGTGCGGCCGCGCTCGGGACCGCCGGGCACGGCCCGGCCCCCGTGGCGCCGCCGCGAAGCCGCCCCGCCGGGCCCGACGGCGCGCCGGGAGTCGGGCTACCTGCGCCGACGGGCGACGTACGCCCCTACAAGACCGCCGATGACGAACATCCCGAGGAGCGCCAGCCACAACGGCATCGTCACCTCGGGGATGATCAACCGGATCTCGACGTGCCGCGTGTTCTCGAAGATCAGGATCAGCACGAGGACGACGACCACGGCGACGCCGACCCGCCCGGGGGTGACCAGGCTGCTGGAACCGCTCTTGGCTTCGCCGGATTCCTTGGGGCTCATGGCGGACCCTTTCGCTGGGCGGAGGTGGCTCCCCCTGCCCGTCAGCATGGCCGCAGGCCTCCGGCGACGGGCGGTCGGACAGGGCCGAACGGGTGAACGCCACCCGCCCGACCACGCCCCGGCCGCCCCCCGGCCCGCCCCGGGCCGTCAGTCCAGCGCGGGCCCGTCCAGCACGACCGTGCACGCGTCCGCGTCCAGCTCCGCCCGCACCCCGAACGGGATCGTCCGCCCGTCGTCGCAGTGCCCGAACCCGAACTCCTCCACGACCGGCACCCCGAGCCCGCCGAGCCGGTCCAGCATCAGCTCCCGTACCGCCGGGTAGTCGCCGCAGCCGGCCCAGGAGCCCAGCACGATCCCTGCCACCCCGTCGAGCCACCCGGACCGCAGCAGCTGCGTGAGGTACCGGTCGAGCCGGTAGACGGGCTCCCCGACGTCCTCCAGGAACAGCAGCCCGCCCGCCGCCGAGGGCCGCGCGGTGGGCGTGCCGAGGTCCGCGGCGAGGAGGCTGAGGCAGCCGCCGAGGGTGACCCCCGCGGCCCTGCCGCCGACCAGCGTGCGCCCGGCGGTCAGCGTCGTGACGGTCTCCGGCGCGAAGAGCACGGCCCGGAGCATCTCCTGGGCCGGCCCGCTCTTGACGAAGTCGGCCCCGGCGGCCATCGGCCCGTGCAGGGTGACGAGACCGAGCTTCCGGGCGAACGCCTCGTGCAGCGCGGTGACGTCGCTGAAGCCGACGAGCGCCTTCGGCCCGGCGGCGGCCATCGCGTCCCAGTCGAGCAGGTCCGCCATGCGCTGGACCCCGTACCCGCCCCGCGCGCACAGCACCGCGTCGACCGCCGGGTCGCACCAGGCGGCCTGCAGGTCGGCCGCCCGGTCGGCATCGGTGCCGGCGAGGTAGCCGAAGCGCGGGTCGCGGTCCAGGACGTGCGGCATGGCGACGGGATCGAGGCCCCAGCCGCGCAGCACGTCGAGCCCCAGCTGGAGCCGCTCCTCCGGGACCGGGCCGCTGGTGGCGACGACGGCGACCCGGGCGCCGGGGGCGAGCCGGGGCGGGCGGACCAGCTCGGGTACCGACCGGCTCACGCGTCGAGCTCCAGCGTCGGCACGCCCTTGGTGTCGAGCCCGAACGTCTGCGCGTACAGGGAGAGTTCGGCCTCCAGGGACCGGACGATCGTCTCCTTCATCCGGAACCCGTGGCTCTCCCCCTCGAACGCGATGTACGCGTGCGGGATGCCCCGCCCGGCCATCGCGGCGGTGAACCGTTCCGCCTGGGCGGGCGGGCAGATCACGTCGTCGAGCCCCTGGAGCAGCAGGAACGGGGCGGTGATCCGGTCGGCGAGGTGGATCGGGGAGCGGTCCCGGTAGCGCCCGGGGACCTCGGCGAGCGGGCCGACGAGCGACTCCAGGTACTGCGACTCGAAGTCGTGGGTCTCGTCGGTGGCCCAGCCGAGCAGGTCGAGGATCGGGTAGTAGATCGTGCCGCAGGCGTAGACGTCGGTGGTGGTCAGCGAGGCGGCCGTCGTCCAGCCGCCGGCGCTGCCGCCGCGGATGGCGAGCCGCTCGCGGTCCGCGGTGCCCTCGGAGGCCAGCGCGAGCGCGACGGCGGCGCAGTCCTCCACGTCCACGACGCCCCACTGCTCGCGCAGCCGCTCGCGGTACTCGCGCCCGTAGCCGGTGGAGCCGCCGTAGTTGACCTCGGCGACGCCGATGCCTCGGGAGGTGAAGTAGGCGATCTCCAGGTCGAGGACGAGCGGGGAGTGCCCGGTAGGTCCGCCGTGCGCCCAGACCACGTACGGCGGGAGCTCGTCGGTGGGGGTCGGGGGGACGAGGTCGGGGTTGTGCGGCGGGTAGATGTGGGCGTGGATCTCGCGGCTGTCGGGGCCGGTGAAGGTGCGGATCTGCGGCTCGGGGTAGAACGCCGGGTCGACGGGGTCGACGTGCTCGGCGCCCACGACCCGGGTGCGGCCGGTCGCCGTGTCCAGTTCGACGACCTCGTAGGCGCTGCGCGGGCTGGCGGCGACGCCGTAGACGCGGCTGCCGTGGACGGCGAGGGTGGACGCCCACTCCGTCCAGGGCCCGGGGGCGTCGACGAGTTCACCGGTCTCGGGATCGAGGACGCCGAGCGCGGTGGAGCCGGTGCCGTGGACGACGGCGATCAGCCCGCTGTCGAGCGGGGTGAACCAGCCGAGGCCGATCTTCCACAGCGGCCCGGCGAACTCCTCCTCGCGCGGGGTGAGCAGCTCGGCCCCGCGGTAGAGGTTCCACCAGCCGAGCCGGTCGCTGGCGTAGACCAGCTGCCCGTTGCGGTCCCACTCGGCCTGCGCGATGGACTGCTCGGGGCCGCCGGCGAAGACCTCCGGCTCGCCGAAGGTGCCGTCCTCGGCGACCTCGGCCACCAGCAGCAGGGTGCCGTCCCACGGCATCTGCGGGTGGTCCCAGGCGATCCAGGCGACGGCGTCGCCGTCCGGGGAGAGCCGGGGGCCGGTGACGAACCGGTGCCGGTCGTCGCTCAACTCCCGTACCAGGGAGCGGTCCTCGGCCGCCGAGCCGTCGAGCGGCACGGAGGCGATGACCCGGCGCACGTCGGTCGCGCCCTCGCCGGTGAACTCCTCCAGGACGCACCAGACCTCGCCGGACGCACCGCGGCCGAGGTGGAGCTGCGGGTCGACCCAGCGCAGCCCGCCGCCGACCTCCGAGACGGGGGTCAGCGGGTAGGGCTCACCGCCGCCGTCGGGCGCGAAGGCGTAGAGCCGCTGGTCGGCGAAGTTGACGAAGACGAGGAACGCGGCGCCGTCGCGCAGGGTGCCGGTCCACGGCTTGCCGCCGTACTCGATGACCCGGCTGCGCGGGTTCCACGGGGCGGGCAGCACCGACTCCTCGGTGCCGTCCGCGCGCCGCCGCACCAGCGCCCGGCGGCCGCCCTCGGCGGGGCGCGGCGCGGTCCACCACACCTCGTCGCCGACGACGCCGACGTACTCGGGGCGGCCGTCGTGCGAGGCGGCGAGGGCGGCGTCGATCGGCGAGGGCCACGCCCCGTACGGCAGCGTCGGCAGCATCTTCTTCAACTTCCCTTGGTCGTGCGGCGATCGGCCGCGATCAGGCGGTGCGCAGGTAGTGGTCGAGCACCCGGACGCCGAAGTGCAGCGCCTCCACCGGGACCCGCTCGTCGACGCCGTGGAAGAGCGCCTGGTAGTCGAAGCCCGGCGGCAGCTTCAGCGGGGTGTACCCGTATCCGGTGATGCCGAGCCGGGAGAACTGCTTGGCGTCGGTGCCGCCGGACATGCAGAACGGCACGACGTGCCCCGCGGGGTCGAACTTCTCGATGGCGGCCCGCAGTTTGGCGTACGTGGGCGAGTCGACGGGGGCCTGGAGCGGGATCTCGCGGTGGTGGAACGACCACTCGACGCCGGGCCCGGTCAGCTCGTCCATGGCGACCGCGAACTCGCCCTCGGTGCCGGGCAGCATCCGCCCGTCGACGTAGGCGACGGCCTCGCCGGGGATGACGTTGACCTTGTAACCGGCCTGCATCATCGTCGGGTTGGTGCTGTTGCGGATGGTCGCCTCGACCAGCTTGGCGGCCGGGCCCAGCTTGTCGACGAGGGTGTCGGGGTCGTTCAGGTCGGGCTCGACGCCGTGCAGCACGGCCAGTTCGGTGAGCGCCGCGCTCACCGTGGGGCTGAGCCGGACCGGCCACTCGTGCTCGCCGATGCGGGTGAGGGCCGCGGCGAGCCGGGTGACGGCGTTGTCCTTGTTGACCTTGGATCCGTGGCCGGCCCGGCCGCGGGCGGTCAGCTTCATCCAGCCGGTGCCGCGCTCACCGGCGCCGATCGGGTACAGGGCCATGTCAGGCCCGGAGTGGAAGGTGTAGGCGCCCGACTCGCTGATGCCCTCGGTGCAGCCCTCGAACAGTTCGGGGTGCTGCTTCACGAGGAACCCGGCCCCGTCGGCCGCGCTGTCCTCCTCGTCGGCGGTGAACGCGATGACGACGTCCCGCCGCGGCCGGAAGCCCTCGCGGGCCCAGCCGCGGACGACCGAAAGGATCATGGCGTCCATGTTCTTCATGTCGATCGCGCCGCGGCCCCACACCTCGCCGTCGCGGATCTCGCCGGAGAACGGGTCGACGCTCCAGTCGGCGGCGTGGGCCGGGACGACGTCGAGGTGGCCGTGGAGCAGCAGCGCGTCGGCGGACGGGTCGGTGCCCGGGATGCGGGCGACGACGTTGGTGCGGCCCTTGGTGCGCTCCAGCATGCGGGGTTCGAGCCCCGCCTCGGCCAGCTTCTCGGCCGCGTACTCCGCGGCGGGGCGCTCCTGGCAGTCGCCGCCACCGCGGTTGGTGGTGTCGATCCGGATGAGGTCCGAGGTGAACCGGACGACCTCGTCCAGGGACTGCTGGTCAGCCATACTGTTCCTCCACTGCTGCCGAGACAATCGTGGTGACCGCCTTGAAGCAGCGGATACCTTCGTACATGGTGTCGGTGGTGTAGGCCACCCTCCGCTCGCCGCTCGGGGCGACCCCGGGGACGACGGTGGCCGCCTGCGCGAGGTGCTCGGCGTCGAACTCGAGCTCCACGGTGAACGGACCGCCCGCGACCGGCTTCCGCCGGCCCGCCAGCGCCATCGCGTCCTTCGCCGCGGCGCGGATGTCGGCGGCGGTCCTGGCGGGCGGCCGGCAGACGGCCGCGTACCGCGAGACGTAGTCCTTCACCGCGACGGTGCGGGCGTCGGGGGCGTACCCCTTGGCGTCGACGCAGGTCAGGTCGTCGCCGGTGACGAGGATGACGGGTACCCCGTACTCGGCGACGACATGCGCGTTCAGCATGCCCTCGCTCGCCCGTTCGCCGTTCACCCACACCCCGGTGATCGAGTTGGCGAGGTAGGTGTGCGCGAGCACGCCCTCCGCGCCGGCGCCGGTGTGGTAGCCGATGAACGCGACGGCGTCGACGTCGCCGTGCTGGACGCCCTCCACCATGGAGAGCGACTTGTGGCGGCCGGTCAGCATCTCGGCCCGGTCGTCCAGCTCCTCCAGGAGCAGGTTGCGCATCGTCCAGTGCGCCTCGTTGATGAGCACCTCGTCCGCGCCGCCGTCGAAGAAGCCGAGGACGGCGGCGTTCACGTCGGAGGTGAAGAACGTGCGGCAGCGCTGCCACTCGGGGGCGCCGGGCAGGACGTCCGCGGGCCAGGTGACCCCGGTGGCGCCCTCCATGTCTGCGGAGACGAGGATCTTCATGCGCCGAACGTTACGCGCCCGCGAAAGCCCAGGCCAGCCCCCTCCCACGGGCCGGACTCCGCCCCTTGACACCCCGGGTACGCTGACGCGGCGAGATCCACAGGGGGGACCTGTCATGAGCGACGAGCGGACACCGGCGGTGGGGCGGGGCGACCACGCGCCGATGCCGGAGCGGGTGCGCGTCCTACGCACGATCGTCACCCTGACGCGGCTGGCGGCGGGGGCGGCGGTGATCGGCGTCGTGCTGATCCTGCTCAATTTCGAGGACGCGACGACGACGGACTACGGCATCTCCGGCACCGGCTCGGACGCCGACGTGCAACTCAGCTCGACGCTGGCCGTGTACCGGTCCTCCCCGGGCACCTGGGCCTTCAGCCCCGCCGCCTATGCCATGGGCCAGTACCTGGTGTTCGGCGGCCTCCTCGTCCTCCTGGTCCTCGTCGTCCTCCGCCTCGTCATCCGCACCCTGAACGACAACACGGACCGCCTCGTCGAGGCGGCCCGTGGCGGCAGCGACTAGCGCGCCCTACTTCTTCTCGGTTTGCGCGGCCAGGTTCGCGAGGAGCGCGTCGTAGATGCGGGCGAGGCCCTTGGGGGCGAAGGTCTTCTCGAAGAAGCCGCCGATGCCGCCCGCGCCGGTCCACACCGTGGTGACGACGACGCGCGCCTTGCCCTCACCGCCGGGCGTGACCGTCCACGTGGTGACCATCGAGGAGTTGCGGTCCCTCTCGACCAGCTGACCGTCCGTCGGCTCGGTCACGTCGAGCAGGCAGTCCCGCACCCGCTTGCTCGTGGCCTGGAGCTTCCAGTGGACGACGGTGCCCTCACCGTCACCGCCCTCCCGCACCTCGTACTCGCTGAAGTGCTCGGGCAGCACCTTCCCCCGCACCCCCTCGTAGTCGGCGAGCGCGTCGAACACCGTCTCCGGGTCCGCCGCGATCGTCCGCTCCGTGGTGGCCTCGACCTGCGCCATGCCTGGTTCCTCTCGTGGTGCCTACGGGGCCTCCCATTCTCCACGCCGACGGGCCCGCACGATCATGGGAACACATGTTCTATTGTGGGAGGCGAGCAACCGGAGGAGACACCATGCGCTGGGACAATCTGGCGGAAAACCGGACGGGGCTCTTCGACGCGGACTCCGTACGCACCCGCACGTTCGACACCCCCGAGTTCCGCGGCATCACCTTCCACGAGGTGCACGCCCGGTCGATCGTCAACCGGGTGCCCGGCGCCTCGCGGATGCCGTTCGAGTGGACGGTGAACCCCTACCGCGGCTGCTCGCACGCCTGCGTCTACTGCTTCGCCCGCAAGACGCACAGCTACCTCGACCTCGACACCGGCCTGGGTTTCGACTCGCAGATCGTCGTCAAGGTCAACGCGCCGGAGCTGCTGCGCCGCCACCTCGCCTCCCGGCAGTGGCACGGCGAGCACATCGCGATGGGCACGAACGTCGACTGCTACCAGCGCGCGGAAGGCCGCTATCGGCTGATGCCCGGGATCCTCACCGCGTTGACGGAGCGCGCGAACCCGTTCTCGATCCTCACCAAGGGCACGCTGATCCTGCGCGACCTCGACCTGCTGCGACGGGCGGCCCGCGTCACCGACGTCGGCGTCTCGATGTCGGTGGGCTTCACCGACGAGACGCTGTGGCGGACCGTCGAGCCGGGCACCCCCTCCCCGCAGCGCCGCCTCGACGCGATCCGCGCCCTGACCGAGGCGGGGATCCCGTGCGGGGTCCTGATGGCCCCGGTGATCCCCTTCCTCGGCGACCGCCCCGAGCAGCTGCGCGCGACCGTCCGCGCGATCGCAGCCTCCGGCGCGACCTCCGTCACCCCGCTCGTCCTGCACCTGCGGCCCGGCGCCAGGGAGT
This sequence comes from Streptomyces sp. NPDC060194, assembly GCF_042728285.1. Taxonomy (NCBI): domain Bacteria; kingdom Bacillati; phylum Actinomycetota; class Actinomycetes; order Kitasatosporales; family Streptomycetaceae; genus Streptomyces; species Streptomyces sp. NPDC060194. The sequence continues at coordinate 12,854 of NZ_JBHWZH010000114.1, forward strand.
GGTACCTGCAGTGGCTGGCCGAGCACCACCCGCAGCTGGTCCCCCGCTACCGGCGGATGTACGCGGACGGGGCGTACGCGCCGAAGTGGTACCAGCGGCGGATCACCCGTCAGGTCCACGAGCTGGCCGCCGAGTTCGGCATCGGTCCCTCCGGAGCCGGCGAGCACCGCCGGGTCGTGCCGCCGGCGCCCGACGAGGCCCTCGCGTCCGGCCCCACGCAGCTCACCCTGCTCTGACCGCGCGGCCGCCGACGGGCCCTGACGGCGCCTTAGGTCCTTCAGGGCGAACAATCCGCGCAACGGGTTCCCGTGTCCGGTGTGTCCGGGAACATGCAGCGGTGAACACACGAGCACTGGGCCTCATCGGGGCCGGAACGATCGCGGCCGGGCTCCTCACCGCCGCCCCCTCCACCGCCGCGCCGGACGCCCCCGCCCCGGCGTCCGTCGTCTGGAAGAAGTGCGCGACGAAGGCGCAGCCGACCCAGGAGTGCGGCACCGTCACCTCGCCGCTCGACCACGGCAACCCCTTCGGCGCGACCGTCACCCTCGCGCTGACCAGGATCCCGCACACCGCGAAGACCTCGCAGGGCCCGCTCCTGGTCAACCCCGGCGGACCGGGCGGCAGCGGGCTCTCGATGGCGGGCTTCGTCGCCGGCTCGCTGCCCGAGAAGGTCGCCGCCCAGTACGACGTCATCGGCTTCGACCCGCGCGGGGTCGGCAGGAGCGAACCGGCGCTCGACTGCCGCCCCGGCCACTTCGCCCCGACCCGCCCGGACGCGCTGCCGGGTACGGCCGCGGCCGAGCGCGCCAACCTCGACCGCTCCAGGGCCTTCGCCGACGGTTGCGCGAAGAAGCACGCGGACGTGCTCCCGTACATCGACACCGTCAGCAGCGCGCGCGACCTCGACGTGATCCGCCGGGCGCTCGGCGCGGAGCAGCTGAACTACTTCGGCTACTCCTACGGCACCTACCTCGGCGCGGTCTACGCGAAGCTCTTCCCCGGCCAGGTCCGGCGCTTCGTCCTCGACTCGGTCGTGGACCCCGACGGCGTCTGGTACGAGTCCAACCTCGCCCAGAACCTGGCCTTCGAGTCCCGCCACCAGGCGTTCACCGCGTGGGTGGCGAAGCACGACGCGACGTACCGGCTCGGCGCGGACCCGGCCGAGGTCGAGGCGAAGTGGTACGCGATGCGCAGCGCGCTGGCCGCGGAGCCTGCCGTCGGGCCGGAGCGGAGGGCGGGCGCGGCGGTCGGCGCGAGCGAGCTGGAGGACACCTTCATCCCGGGCGGCTACTACGACGGCTACTGGCCGCTGCTGGCCGAGGCGTTCGCCGCGTACGTCAACGACGACGACGCCGCGCCGCTCGTCGCCGCGTACGACAAGCTCGGCGCGGTCGACGCCGAGGGCGACAACGGGTACTCCGTCTACGCCGCGGTCCAGTGCCGCGACGCGGGCTGGCCGAAGGACTGGGGGCAGTGGCGGCACGACAACGAGCGGTCCTACGCCAAGGCGCCGTTCATGACCTGGAACAACGCCTGGTACAACGCGCCCTGCGCCTTCTGGCCCGTCCACGGGCTGACCCCGCCGGACGTCACCAACGACAAGGTGCCCCCCGTCCTGCTCTTCCAGGCCACCGAGGACGCCGCCACCCCCTACGACGGCGCCGTCTCCCTCAAGCGCAAGCTCGCCGGCTCCCGCCTCGTGGTCGAGGAGGGCGGCGGCAACCACGGCGTCACCCTCAGCGGCAACGCCTGCCTCGACAAGCACCTGGCCGCCTACCTCTCCACCGGCCGGCTCCCCCGCGCCGCGGCCGGCTCCGTCGCCGACGCCACCTGCGCCAAGCTCCCCGACCCGGAGCCCGCGGCCCCGACCCCCCGCGCCCTCGGCAGCACCTCCTCCCACGGGTTGCACTGACGTGCGCGCATGATCCTGGTGCGTGACATGCGGCTCGACGACTGCGGCGCCGTCGCCGAGGTCCGCGTCCGCGGCTGGCAGGCGGCGTACGCGGGCCTGATGCCGCAGGCGTACCTCGACGCGATGAACGTCCCCGCGGACGCGGAGCGCCGCCGCGAGCTCTTCCGCGCGGCGGCGCCCGGTGTACGGAACCTCGTCGCCGAACGCGACGGCACCGTCGTCGGCTGGGGCTGCGTCGGCCCCAGCCGCGACGCGGACGCGCCCGGCACGGAGCTCTACGCGCTATACGTCCACCCCGCGCACTGGTCGTGCGGCGCGGGCCACGCCCTCCTCACCGAGATCCTCGCCCTCAACGGCGACGCACCCCTCTGCCTGTGGGTCGTCACCGGCAACACGCGCGCCCGCCGCTTCTACGAACGCGCGGGCTTCGCGCCCGACGGCACGTCCGAACCCTTCGTGGTGGACGGCACCCCGGTCCCGGAGCTCCGCTACGCGCGACGCGCGGCCCACGCCTGACGGCGCGCGGCTCCGCCACGGGAGGCCAACCGGGGCAGGCGCAAACGGTCGCGGCGCTCGGCACTGCGGGCTGGGGCCACCCGTACCGCCCTGCGGCACGATTGCCCACAGCGGGGGTGGCGGCCCACCTCGCTGCCGAGCGGCACGAATCCCTGCGCGAGCCGCCAAAAAATCCTAGCCCGGCCGGCGATTGAGGCCGCCGGCCGCAGGCCGGTACGCGCCACAGGCGCACAGCCGCCCGGCCAGGGATTCGGGAAGGGGCGGGGTGGGGGAGAAAAGACCGGCACCGCACTCAGCGGCGGGGCAGCCGCGCCAACGCTCCCGCCGCCGCGGGCGCGAGGCGGGGGTGGTCGAGGGCCTGCCGGAGGACGGGCGCCGCGCGCCGGTCGGCGAGCGCGCCGAGACCCTCGACGCAGGCGAGGCCGACGCGCCAGTACGGGTCGCCCGGGGCGAGCCGGCGCCCGAGCACGGTGACGAGCGCCGGCACGGCCTCGGGCGCACGCAACGCGACGAGCAGCCGCACCGGATGCAGCGCGTACGCCACGCGCAACTCGTTCGTGGCGAGCGCCACCGCCGCCCGCACCGTCCGCGGATCCCCCAACCGCGCGAGCGCGTACGCCGCCGACGCGCACCGCGCGGGATCCCGGTGGTTCAGCAGCAGCACCAGCGCCTCGAACGCCCGCGCATCCCCCGCACACCCCAACCGGAACGCCGCGAACTCCCGCGCCCACAACGGCTGCCCCGGCGCGACGAGCGCCCGGGCCAGCTCCTCCACCCCCGCGTCGGCCAGCAACTCGTACTCCGCCGCACGGCCCCCGCCCTCCGCCTCCCGCCGGACACGCTCCGTGAGGAGCCGCGACTCTTCGCCCATGCCAGGAGCGTACCGAGCGACGCAGCTCACAAACACCAGCCCCTGGCGCGCTCGTTACCCACCGGTTAAGCTCGTATGAGCGGGCCACCACACCCGCCCAGCTCCCCGCAGCCTGGTGACGCAGCTGCCCGGAGTGTTCGTCGGATCGGTACCCGCAGTACGGCGTGACCCCGGGACAGGGTCGGCCGGCTCCACGGCCACGGCTCCCCGTGCCCACGCGGCGCGCGCCCGAGCCCCCGCTCAACTCCCCCGCGCCCGCGGCCTCTTCACGGCCCCGCGCCCAGTCGTCACTCATTCCCTGGAGTCCGCGATGGACCGTCCCGCCACGCCTGCCAGCACTCCCGCCACCGCCACCGCCCCCGCCCCCGCCCCCGTCGCCGTCGTCGGCCTCGGCACCATGGGCACCGGCATCGCCGAGGTCCTCGCCCGGGCCGGCCGCGAGGTCATCGGCATCGACACCAGCCACGCCGCCGCCGCCAAGGCCGTCCTGGCCCTGGAGGCGTCCACCGCCCGCGCGGTGGAGAAGGAGCGGATGACGGAGGCCGAGCGCGCGGAGACCCTCGCCCGGTTCCGCACCTTCTCCGACCTCCAGGCCGCCGCGGACGCCGACCTCGTCATCGAGGTCGTCCCGGAGTCCTACGAGGTCAAGCAGCAGGTCTTCCGCGAGCTCGACGGCATCGTCGGTCCGACCGCGATCCTGGCCACCGGCACCAACGCCCTCTCGGTCACCCGCCTCGCGGCCGACTCCGCCCACCCCGAGCGCGTCCTCGGCCTGCACTTCTTCAACCCGGCCCCGGCGATGAAGCTCGTCGAGGTCGTCTCCTCGGTCCTCACCGAGCCCCGCGCCGTCGAGCACGTCACCGCGCTCGCGCTGGCGCTCGGCAAGGAGCCGGTCGCGGTCGGCGACCGCCCGGGCTTCATCGCCGACGGCCTCCTCTTCGGCTACCTGAACCAGGCCGCCGCGATGTACGAGGCGAAGTACGCCTCCCGCGAGGACATCGACGCCGCGATGAAGCTCGGCTGCGGGCTGCCGATGGGCCCGCTCGCGCTGCTCGACCTGATCGGCGTCGACACCGCCCGCACCGTCCTGGACGCGATGTACGCCGAGTCCCGCGACCGGCTGCACGCCCCCGCCCCGATCCTCAAGCAGCTCAGCGAGGCCGGCCTCACCGGTCGCAAGGCGGGCCTCGGCTTCTACTCCTACGCCGCGCCGGGCAGCTCCCAGGTGGTCACCGACACCCTGACCCCCGCCCCGGACGCGACCGCCGGCCCGACCCGCGAGGTCCGCTCGGTCGGCGTCGCGGGCTCGGGGACGATGGCCTCCGGCATCGCCGAGGTCTTCGCCAAGGCCGGCTACGACGTCGTGCTGGCCGCCCGCTCCCAGGAGAAGGCGGACACGGCTAAGTCCCGTATCGCCAAGTCGCTCTCGCGCTCCGTCGACAAGGGCCGGATGACCGCCGAGGCCCGCGACGAGACGCTCGCCCGGATCACCCCGGCCGGCTCGCTCGACGCCTTCGCCGAGGTCGACCTCGCCCTGGAGGCGGTCGCCGAGGACCTGGAGGTCAAGCAGCAGCTCTTCGCGACCCTCGACAAGATCTGCAAGCCCGGCGCGATCCTCGCCACCACGACCTCCTCGCTGCCGGTCGTCGCCTGCGCCCGGGTCACCTCCCGCCCGCAGGACGTCATCGGGATGCACTTCTTCAACCCGGCCCCGGCGATGAAGCTCGTCGAGATCGTGCGCACGGTCCTGACCTCCGACGCCGTCCACGCCACGGTCCGCGAGGTCACCACGAGGATCCGCAAGCACCCGGTGGACTGCGGCGACCGGGCCGGCTTCATCGTCAACGCGCTGCTCTTCCCGTACCTGAACAACGCCGTCCGGATGGTCCAGGAGCACTACGCCTCGCTCGACGACGTCGACCTGGCGATGAAGCTCGGCGGCGGCTACCCGATGGGGCCGTTCGAACTGCTCGACGTCGTCGGCCTCGACGTCTCGCTCGCCATCCAGAAGGTGCTGCACCGCGAGTTCCGCGACCCCGGCCTCGCGCCGTCGCCGCTCCTGGAGCACCTGGTGGCCGCGGGCTGCCTGGGCCGCAAGACGGGCCGTGGCTTCCGCGAGTATGCGCGACGCTGACCGGGGCGGCGCGCGGGGCGAGGCATGGGGAGGTCTGCTCGACGGATCTCCCCATCCGCCCTCGCAGCCCCTCCCTCCTGCGCGAATGCAGTACGTTCATGACATGTCCCAGGCTCCTGACGCAGCCCGCAGGCCCGTCCGTTCGACCTCCACCACCGACCCGGAGAGCGCCGCGGGAGGCCGTGCGGCCGCCCAGCGGCTCAAGATGCGCCGCGAGCTGGCGGCGGCCGCCATGGAGCTCTTCGCCGCGAAGGGCTACGAGGCGACCACCGTCGACGAGATCGCGGGCCAGGCGGGGGTGGCCCGCCGCACCTTCTTCCGGCACTTCCGGTCCAAGGAGGAGGCGATCTTCCCTGACCACGACGACACCCTGGTCCGGGCCGAGGCGGTGCTGAACGCGGCCCCGGCGCACGAGCACCCGCTGGACACGGTCTGCCGGGGCATCAAGGAGGTCATGCGGATGTACGCGGCGGCCCCCGCCGTGTCCGTCGAGCGCTACCGGCTGACCCGCGAGGTGCCCACGCTCCGCGAGCGCGAGATCGCCTCGGTGGCCCGCTACGAGCGCCTGTTCACCCGCTACCTGCTCGGCCACTTCGACGAGCAGGCCCACCACGGCAGCGACGACCCGCTGCTCGCCGAGGTGGCCGCCTCCGCCGTCGTCACCGCGCACAACCACGTGCTGCGGCGCTGGCTGCGGGCGGGCGGTAAGGGGGACGTGGAGACCCAGCTCGACCACGCCTTCGCGATCGTCCGGGACACCTTCGGCAGCGGCATCGGGGCGGGGCGCACGCTCAACGGCGACCGGGCCGCGGAGGAGCCCGGGACGCCCGCAGGCGCCGAGACGCCGCCCGCGACGGTGAGCGCGACCGGCGAGGTGCTCGTCGCCGTCGCCCGGACGGACGCACCGCTAGACGAGGTCATGCGCACCATCGAGCAGGCCCTCAGACCGCACTGACACCCCTCCGACCTGCACGGACGCCCGACAGCACCGAGCGCCGGCCGCCCCGCACGACGGGGC
>NZ_JBHWZH010000115.1:0-19273 GCF_042728285.1 Streptomyces sp. NPDC060194
ACCCTCCCCGGGTGGCGGACCCCGTCGTGCGTTCCGGTGCGTGCATGCTGCATGCTGGAGCACTTCAAGCAGGTCCCCGGTGTGACGGAGCGGCGCCATGACAACCACCTTCCCGGACATCTCCATCAGCACGGACCGGTTGACGATGCGTCCGCTCGACGACGAGGACGCCACCGCGCTCGCCGACCTCATGAACGACGAACTCGTCACCACCTGGCTCGCCGTACCGCACCCCTACACCCTCAACGACGCCCTGCACCACATCCGCGTCGCCGCCCCCGCCGAGCGGGCCGAGGGGCGCGGGATCGTGCTCGCCGTCACCGAGTTCCTCACCCAGCGCCTGGTCGGTGTGATCAGCCTCGGCGCCACCGACTGGCGGCTCGGGTCGGCCGAACTCAGCTACACCATCGGCCCCTGGGCCCGCGGCGAGGGATACGCCTGCGAGGCCGCCCTCGCGGTCGCCCAGTGGGCCTTCCGCGACCAGCGCCTGGAGCGCCTGGAGCTGCGGACCGCCGCCGGGAACACCGCCGCCCAGCAGGTCGCGCAGAAGATCGGCTGCATCAGCGAGGGGGTCCTGCGCAATGCGTGGATAGCGCGCAGCCCGATCGAGGACGGCGGCTGGGCCGACACCCGCACCGACCTCATCGTCTGGGGCCTGCTCCCCGAGGACATCGAGGACCTCTGCCTCGACGACGCCGGCCTGGCCGAGGCCGGCGGCTACCCCGGCCTCGCCGACTGGAACGCGCTCGCCGACCGGCGCTGACGCGCCGGGGTGACTCCCGGCCGCGGGCGGGTACGCTCGCCCTGCCCGCGCCCGGCCGACCGCCCCCGACCGCCCGGCCGCACGGCTCCGCCGCCTCCCGCCGCCCCCTCACAGTCACAGGAGTACGGATAACGATGGCCGATCGGGTCACAGTGATCGGCTGGGACGGCTCCCCGCTCACCGCGGCCGCCCACTCCGCCCTGCGCGCCGCCACCCTGGTGGCCGGCGCCGCCCACCACCTCGCCCTACCCGACGTCCCCGCCGCGGCCGAACGGATCCGGCTCGGCAGCGTCTCCCTCGCCGCCCGCCGCATCGCCGGCCACCGCGGCACCGCCGTCGTCCTCGCCGACGGCGACCCCGGCTTCTTCGGCGTGGTGCGCACCCTGCGCGCCCCCGAGCACGGCCTGGAGGTCGAGGTCGTCCCCGCCGTCTCGTCCGTCGCCACCGCGTTCGCCCGGGCGGGCATGCCCTGGGACGACGCCGAGGTCGTCGTCGCCCAGCCGCGCACCCTGCGCCGCGCCGTCAACGTCATCCGCGCCCACCCCAAGGTCGCCGTCCTCACCGCCCCCGGCGCGGGCCCGGCCGAACTGGCCCTGCTGCTCGGCGGGGTGCACCGGACCTTCGTCATCTGCGAGGAGCTCGGCACCGGCCGCGAACAGGTCACCGTCGTCACCTCCGACAAGGCCGCCGACCACGCCTGGCGCGACCCCAACGTCGTCATCGCCATCGGCGGCGGGGGCACGACCGCCACCGGCCCGATGGCGACCCCGCACACCGGCTGGATCGCGGGCCGCGAACCGCTCGGCGTCCGCGGCTGGGCGCTGCCCGCCGGGACCTACGGCGAAGAACTCGGCGAGGGCGAGTCAGACCGGCTCCGCGCCGCCCAACTGGCCCGGCTCGGCCCGCGCACCGGCGACCTGGTGTGGGACATCGGCTCCGGCAGCGGGGCGCTGGCCGTGGAGGCCGCGCGGTTCGGCGCGGCCGTCATCGCCGTCGACAGCGATCCCGAGGCCTGCGCCCGCACCGTCGCCCAGGCCCGCCGCTTCGGCGTCCAGCTCCAGGTCGTGCACGGCACCGCCCCGCACGTCCTGGAGGACCTGCCCGAGCCCGACGTCGTCCGGGTCGGCGGCGGGGGAGCGGCGGTCGTCTCCGCCTGCGCCGACCGGCGACCCGCCCGGATCGTCACCCACGCCGCCACCCGGGACGAGGCCGAACTCGTCGGCCGCACCCTCTCCGAGAGCGGCTACACCGTCGAGTGCGCCCTGATCCAGTGCGTCGAACTCGACACCCGCGCCTGGGTCGAACGCGAACGGACCGTCTCCTTCCTGCTCGCCGGCGAGCGCACCGACCGCGGCGCCTGACCCCGCGGCCCGCCGCGCCGTCCGACCTGTCCGGCTCGTCCGCCCCCGTCCTGACTCGTACGCCTGTACGGGGTAGGGTGATCGACCGACGCCCTGGCCGGCGGTGGGGACCTGCGGGGACGACGTGGCGCAGTCCACATCGGATCGTCGCGGATCCTGCCTCCCGCACGGAGTGCGGCCCGCGAGAATGCCGGTAGGCCGCGGGAGGTTCGTGCCGCGTGGCGCACACGCTCGTTCTCCTAGGAGGACGCCGGGTGCATCGCGCAGCTCCCTCCCGGACGACCAGGCCGAACACTCGAAGGCACAACCGATGGGCGAGGGGTACGCATGACTGACACCGGCCGGGTCCCGGGCGAGGGACTGCCGGGGAACGCAGGCATGACGGAACAGCCGGACCTGCCCGCGCCCCGCGTGTACGACTTCGCCGACGCGCCCGAGGACGACGACCTGCTCTTCATGCCGGGCGCCCAGGGCGCCTGGACCGAGGCGCAGCCGGTCGTGCCCCCGGCCGCGGTCCAGGTCACCGCGACGCCTCCGCAGCCGTTCGCCGTGCCGCAGTCCGGGGAGCCGGCCCCCGAGCCGGCCGGCCCGGAGGCCGCGGCGGCCCCCGTGGAGGCCTCCGCCGAGGTTCCGGCGGAGACGCCGGCACGGCCGGTGCCGGAGGACGCCCCGCAGGTCGCGGCGTTCGTGCCGAGTGACGGGTCCGGTGTGCCGGACCGGGGTGCGCCTGTCGAGGCCGTCGTTCCCGAGGCGTCCGCACCCGCCGACCCGGTCGCGCCCGTCGCAGCCGCGCCCGACGCACCTGCTGTGCCCGACGCTCCGGAGGCCCCCGCGGCTGATGCCCCGGCGGACCCCGCCGTGGCCGTACCCGATGCCGCGCCCGACGTCGCCGCCGTTGCCGTCACCGTGGAAGCCCCCGCCTCCGCCGAGCCGGAGAGCGCGGCCGAGGCGGTCGGTGCCCACGAGGCGTCCGGCCGCGACAGCGGTTCGCTGGACCTCGGCAGCGCCCGCCTCCCGTCGTCGGCCTTGTCCCACCCGCCCGTCGGCGCTCCCGTGGCCGCCCGGCGGCCGCTGCACCTGGGCCCGCCCGACCCGGACGCCACCATCGGCGGGGTCGTCCGCTCCCTCGCGGACCGCGGCCCGACCCCGGCGCCCGCCCCGCCGCGTCCGGAGCCCGTCCGCCCCTCCGGCCCGCCCACGTCGGGTCCGGAGTACCTCGACGTCCCGCGCGACGTGACCGCGGGCCTGCCCGGCCCCCAGCTCGGTGCGATCCCCCCGCAGGCCGCCGCGCCGTGGGGCACGCAGGCCGTCGCCACCGCGCCGCCCGCGGCGGAGCCGGCGCAGGCCGAGCACCCGGAGCCCGAGCCGGAGGTCCAGCCCGCGCCGGAGGCGCTCCTGGCCGAGCCCGCCGCAGAGGTTGAGCAGGCCGCGGTGGAGACCGCCCCGGAGCCCGCGTCCGATGCCGTGCCGCAGCACCTCGACGGTGTGGCGGAGACGATCGCCTCCGCGCCGGTCGCAGTAGAGGTCGCGCCGGAGCCCGAGGCCGTCCTGCCGCTCCCGACCCCGGACGCGCCGGCGGTCGCCCCCGAGACGCCTGCCCCCGAGGCGCCGGCCGCTCCCGTCGAGCACGCCCCCCTCGCCGACGCGCCTCCCGTCACGGAGACCGCTCCGGTCGAGGAGGCCCCGCAGCCGGAGCCGCCGCTCGTGCAGGCCGCGGAGGTGCCCCCGCCCGCCGCCGAGTCCGCCCCCGAGCCCTCTGCGCCGGAGCCGGTCACCGCGGCCGGGGCCGAGCCCCTCGCCGCGGAAGCGGAGCCGCAGCAGGATCAGGCCCCGCAGCCGGAGGCCTCCCCCCTGCCCGTCACCGAGCCCGTGGCCGAGCCCGAGGTCCAGCCCGAGCCCGCCGCGGAACCCGCGACCCCGCCCGCACCCCCCGCCCCCGGCTACGACGACGCCGAGCGCGAGGCCGTCCTGCGCGTCATGCGCGAGCGGCGCGACATCCGCAACGGCTTCCGCGGCGACCCCGTCCCGCACGACGTGCTCCTGCGCGTCCTGGAGGCCGCCCATACCGCGCCCTCCGTCGGCCACTCGCAGCCCTGGGACTTCGTCGTCATCCGCTCCGCGGAGACCCGCCGCTCCATGCACGAGCTGGCCCAGCGGCAGCGCGAGGCGTACGCCAGGTCGCTGCCCAAGGCGCGCGCGAAGCAGTTCAAGGAACTCAAGATCGAGGCCATCCTCGACACCCCGGTGAACATCGTGGTCACCGCCGACCCCACCCGCGGAGGCCGGCACACCCTCGGCCGGCACACGCAGCCGCAGATGGCGCCGTACTCCTCCGCCCTCGCCGTCGAGAACCTCTGGCTCGCCGCCCGCGCCGAGGGCCTCGGCGTCGGCTGGGTCAGCTTCTTCGACGAGCGGGAGATGGTCCGCGCGCTCGGCCTGCCCGAGCACCTGGAGGTCGTCGCCTACCTCTGCGTGGGATACGTCGACGAGTTCCCCGAGGAGCCCGAGCTCGCCCAGGCCGGCTGGTCCAAGAAGCGGCCGCTGTCCTGGGTGGTCCACGAGGAGACGTACGGGCGCCGCGCGCTGCCCGGCGAGGACCCGCACGACCTGCTCGCCGAGACCGTCGCGACCGTCCGCCCGCTGGACGCCAAGGCGCTCGGCGAGGCGTGGGAGCGGCAGAAGCGGATGACGAAGCCCGCGGGCGCGCTCGGCATGCTGGAGATCATCTCCGCGCAGCTCTCCGGGCTCTCCCGCACCTGCCCGCCGCCGATCCCCGAGCCCGCCGCGGTCGCGATCTTCGCCGGCGACCACGGGGTGCACGCCCAGGGCGTCACGCCGTGGCCGCAGGAGGTCACCGGCCAGATGGTCGCGAACTTCCTCGGCGGGGGAGCGGTCTGCAACGCCTTCGCGCACCAGGTCGGCGCCGAGGTCTGCGTCATCGACGTCGGCGTCGCGGCCGAGCTCCCGACCACCTCCGGCCTGCTGCCGCGCAAGGTCAGGGCCGGCACCGCCGACTTCACCGAGGGCCCCGCCCTCACCCGCGACGAGGTCAAGGCCGCCATCGAGGTCGGCATCGAGACGGCCCGCGACCTCGTCGCCGCGGGCAACAAGGCGCTGGTCACCGGCGAGATGGGGATCGCCAACACCACCGTCTCGGCCGCCCTGATCGCCGTCTGGACCGGCGCCGACCCCGCCGAGGTCACCGGCCGCGGCACCGGCATCAACGACGAGACGCACGCCCGGAAGGTCGACGTCGTCCGCCGCGGCCTGGAGCTCCACCGTCCCGACCCGGCCGACCCCATCGGCGTCCTCGCCGCGTTCGGCGGCCTGGAGCACGCCGCCCTCGTCGGCCTGATCCTCGGCGGCGCCTCCCTGCGCACCCCCGTCATCCTCGACGGGGTCAGCGCCGGTGCCGCCGCCCTGGTCGCCCGGGCCGTCGCCCCCGAGTCGCTCTCCGCGTGCATCGCGGGCCACCGTAGCGCGGAGCCCGGCCACGTGGCGGCCCTCGCGGAGCTCGGTCTGCGCCCGCTCATCGACCTCGACCTCCGCCTGGGCGAGGGCACCGGCGCGCTCCTCGCCCTGCCGGTCGTGCAGAGCGCGGCGCGGGCGATGCACGAGGTGGCGACGTTCGACTCGGCGGGCGTGACGGAGAAGTAGTCGACGCGGAGGTAACCGCAGGTCGGGGGCCCGGGACTGCACCGGGCCCCCGAGCACCGCGTATCGTGTTCGCAACCCCGCCGCTCCACCGCCGAAGCGGCCCCGCGGCCAGCGCCGTACCGCACGAGGAGCCGTCCCCCGCCATGTCGATCCACGCCGCCTACCCCGTCGGCCTCCGCCTCACCGACCGCCGCGTCGTGGTGCTCGGCGGCGGCCAGGTGGCCCAGCGCCGTCTGCCCGCCCTGATAGCGGCCGGGGCCGACGTCCACCTGATCTCGCCGTCCGCCACCCCGTCCGTCGAGGCGATGGCCGACGCGGGCGAGATCACCTGGACCCGCCGCCGGTACGAGGAGGGCGACTTCACCGACACCTGGTACGCGCTGATCGCGACCGGCGACACCGCGGCCAACGACCGCGCCTCCGCCGAGGCCGAGCGCAACCGCACCTGGTGCGTCCGCGCCGACGACGCCTCCGCCGCCACCGCCTGGACGCCCGCCACCGGCCGCTCCGAGGGCGTGACCGTCGCCGTCCTCACCACCGACGTCCCCGACCCCCGCCGCTCGGCGCTGCTGCGCGACGCGATCGTCGAGGGCCTGCGCGACGGCACCCTCACCGCCCCGCACCAGCGCGAGCGCACCCCCGGCGTCGCCCTCGTCGGCGGCGGGCCCGGCGACCCCGACCTGATCACCGTCCGCGGCCGGCGCCTCCTCGCCGAGGCCGACGTCGTCATCGCCGACCGGCTCGGCCCCCGCGACCTGCTCGACGAGCTCCCGCCGCACGTCGAGGTCATCGACGCGGCGAAGATCCCCTACGGCCGGTTCATGGCCCAGGAGGCCATCAACGACGCCCTGGTGGAGCACGCCAAGGCCGGCAAGGCCGTCGTGCGGCTCAAGGGCGGCGACCCCTACGTCTTCGGCCGCGGCATGGAGGAGCTGCACGCGCTCGCCGAGGCGGGCATCCCGGTCACCGTCGTGCCCGGCATCTCCAGCTCGATCTCCGTGCCCGCCGCGGCCGGCATCCCCGTCACCCACCGCGGCGTCGCCCACGAGTTCACCGTCGTCAGCGGGCACGTCGCCCCCGACGACCCGCGCTCGCTCGTCGACTGGGCCGCCCTCGCCAGGCTCCGCGGCACCCTCGTGCTCCTGATGGCCGTCGACAAGATCGGCCGGATCGCCGAGTCCCTCGTCGCCCACGGCAAGGACCCCGCAACGCCCGTCGCGCTCGTCCAGGAAGGCACCACCAGCGCCCAGCGCCGGGTCGACGCCACCCTCGCGACCGTCGCCGAGACCGTCGTCGCCGCGGGCGTACGGCCGCCCGCCGTGATCGTCGTCGGCGACGTCGTCCACGCCGGCGTCGAGCACGCCGGGCACGCCGAGAACTGAGCACCCCCACCGCACCCGAAGGACGAGGCAGCACCCCTCCGTGGCCGAGATCGTCACCGTCGAAGACCCGGCGGACCCCCGCCTGCACGACTACACCGACCTGACCGACGTCGAGCTGCGCCGTCGCCGCGAACCCGCGGAGGGGCTGTTCATCGCCGAGGGCGAGAAGGTGATCCGCCGCGCCCTGCAGGCCGGCTACCGCATGCGGTCCATGCTCCTGACCGCCAAGTGGACGGACGTGATGCGGGACGTCATCGACGCCACCCCCGCGCCGGTCCACGTGGTCGCCCCCGGCCTCGCCGAGCGGGTCACCGGCTACCACGTCCACCGCGGCGCCCTCGCCTCCTTCGAGCGCCGCCCGCTGCCCGACCCCGCCGACGTCCTCGGCCGCCCCGGCCTGCGGCGGGTCGCGCTCTTCGAGGACACGGTCGACCACGCCAACATGGGCGCCGCCTTCCGCAACGCCGCCGCGCTCGGCGTCGACGCCGTCCTGCTGACCCCGCGCTGCGCCGACCCCCTCTACCGGCGCGCCGTGAAGGTGTCCATGGGCGCCGTGTTCTCCGTCCCCTGGACCCGCCTGGACGCCTGGCCGGGCGACGCCGGCGTCCTGCGCGAGAACGGATTCGTCCTCGCCGCCCTGTGCCTCTCGGACCGGTCCGTCACCCTCGACGAGCTCGCCGACCGCCGGCCGGAGAAGCTGGCCCTCATGCTGGGCACGGAGGGCGACGGCCTGTCGCCCGCGGCGCTGCAGGCCGCGGACGTGCACGTCCGCATCCCGATGGACGCCGGAGTCGACTCCCTCAACGTCGCCGCCGCCTCCGCCGTCGCGTTCTACGCGACCCGGCCCCGGTGAGCGCGGGACCTCACAGCGCCGCAGGCGAGCCGATCTCCGCCCAGACCGTCTTGCCCTCCCCGGTGTAGCGCACCCCCCAGTTGACCGCCAGGCTCGCGCAGATCAGCAGCCCCCGCCCGCCCTCGTCGACCGCCTTCGCGTGCCGCAGATGGGGCGCCGCCTGACCGGCGTCGCTCACCTCGCAGACCAGCCGCGCACCCTCGGCGATCAGCCGCAGGACCACGGGCGCGGCCCCGTACCGCACGGCGTTGGTGACCAGCTCGCTGACCACGAGCGAGGTCGCGAACGGGTCGGCGGGATGCCCCCACCGCTCCAGGCACTCCTCGGCCCGCACCCGCGCCGCAGCCACCGCCGGGAACTCGAACGGCACCTCCCACTCGGCGAGCTCCCCGGACCCGAGCCGCCGGGTCCGGGCCACCAGCAGCACCTGGTCGGGGGTGAGGAGCCGGTCCACGGCGTCGGCCATCGCCTCCAGATCGCGCTGCGGATGGGCCAGCGCGGTCACCAGCTCCGCCGCGCGCGGCCCCGTCCCCGCCCCGCCCGGCGCGGACACCAGGCACAGCGTGCTGCCCTCGGGCAGCACGTGGCCCGCGAACCCGAACGGCGGCCCCTCGGCCCCCAGGAGCGGCCCCGCGGGAACGGGCCCGGTGTCGGCCGAACCGTCGGGCCGCACGACGACCAGCGGCGCGTCACCGGCCCGCGCCACGTCCAGTCGGCCGGAGACCGGGTCGTGGACGGCGACCGTGCAGCTCGCCGTCCGGTGGTGGTCGCCCTGCTCGGCGGCGAGCCGCAGCGTCGTCATGTGCAGCCGGGCGAGGAGCTCGTGCGGATCGAGGTCGAGGGTGCACAGGCTGTCCACGGCGGTGCGCAGCCTGCTCATCATCGCCACCGCCGCCACCCCGGGGCCCTCGACCTGCCCCACGACCAGCGCGACCCGGGCCCCCGGCAGCGCGACCACGTCGAACCACGACCCCGCCCCGCTCCCGCCGGGCCGGTGCCGCCCCACCACGTCGACCGCCCGCTGCGTGGCGTCCTGCCGCAGCACCGGCCAGCTCTGCAGCGCCGTCATGACGACGTGCTCGCGCGTGTGCCGCAGCGCGTTCTCCAGACAGGTCGCCGTACGGGCGCACACGCTGTCGGCGACGGCGAGGTCCTCCGCCTCGAACGGCACGGCCGCGGCGGCGCGCGAGAACACCACCGCCCCGAGGACCCGGCCGTGCGCGCTCAGTGGGGCCGCCAGCGTCCGGCCGGACCGTCCGCCGGCCTCGTCCGGGAGGACCGCGGCCGCCGCGGGCAGCGCGGCCCCGAAGATGCCCGGGACCAGCACCGACCCCGGCGCGGGCACCTTCGCCTCCCCGTCCTTCGAGCCGACCGCGGCGCAGCGCAGCTGCGGTACCAGGCCGCGGGGGTCGAGGTCGGGGTCCCCGCCCTTCAGCACCGCCTCGGTCAGGGCGACGACGACGGTGTCGGCGAACCAGGGGAGCGCCACGTCCACCAGCTCCTGGGCGGTGAGGTCCGCGTCCAGGCTGGTCCCGATCCGCTCGTGGGCCTCGTGCAGGAAGTGCAGCCGGGCCTTGGCGTGCTCGCGCTCCGTGACGTCCGCACTGGTGACGACCACGCCCATCACCGCGCCGTTGCGGTGCAGGAGGCGGTGCGCGCCGGTGGAGAAGAAGTACTCCCTGCCGCCGACGGCCGGCGGATGACCGGTGACGAGGTAGTTCGTCACGGGACGGCCGGTCTCCAGGACCCCCGTCAGGATCGACTCGTCGATGCTCACCCCGGCGGGCACGTACGCCTCCGACACGTGCCGGCCGACGATGAGCTCCGCGGGGATGCCGCGGATCCCGACGGCGACCGTGTTCACCCGGACGACGCGCAGCGAGGTGTCCAGGACGTGCAGCCCGATGTCCGAGCGGGTGAAGACCGCGTCCAGGACCGCCTCGTCCCATTCGTCCTGGCTCTGCTCGCTCGCGTTCACCGTGCACGTCCGTCTCTCGCGCGTCCTCGTCACCCCGGGTGGGGTTTCGATGGAATCGCTCATGAGCCGTCCGCGCATCTCCGGCCGCCGCCCGGGAGACGGCTTCACCCGATCGGTCGCCGGGCCCGCCGGCACTAGAGCCGCTGAGCGGCGGCGATCCCGAGCAGCACGATCAGCGTGACCACGACGAACACGATCAGCCGCTGCCGCAGCAGCCGCCGGTTCACCGCGGCGGGCCGCCGCCCCGACCCGGTCGTCCGCGCCCCCGAAGGACGCGCGCCCGAGGGCCGCGCCCCCGTCGTCCGCCCGCCGGCCGTCCTCGCCGCCGGCGTCCGCTGCCCCGGCGCCCGGTCGCCCGTCCGCGCCACGTCCCGTACGGCGCCCGAGCGCGGGCCGCCGGTCCGCGCCGCGGCCGGCCGTCCGCCGCTGCTCCTCGGCCCCCGCGACCCGCCTGCGGTGCCCCGCCCGGCGCCCGTCCCGTCCGGGTGCCGCTCGTCGTGCGGGTCGTGTCCCCGGGTGTACTGCGCGGTCGCCTGCCCCGCCGTCGCCTCCGCGTCCCGGCGGGGCGCCGGCGGCCGCAGCGCCGCCGTGCCCTGCGCCTCGCGCGCGGCGATCTCCTTCAGCCGCATCGACAGCTGGAGGGTGCTCGGCCGCTCCTCGGGGTCCTTCGCCAGGCAGGCCTGCAGCAGCGGGGCCAGCGCGTCCGGCACGCCCGTCAGATGCGCCTCCTCGTGCACCACCCGGTACAGCATCACCTCGGAACTGCCGTGCCCGAACGGCGAGTCCGCCGTCGCCGAGTACGCCAGCGTCGCGCCGAGCGCGAAGACGTCCGTGGCCGGGGTCACCGCCGCGCCCCGCACCTGCTCGGGGGCCAGGAACCCGGGGGAGCCGACCGCCGTGCCCACGTGGGTCAGCGTGCTCGCGCCGGTCGCCCAGGCGATCCCGAAGTCGATGATCCGCGGGCCCTTCGGCGACAGCAGGATGTTCGACGGCTTCAGGTCGCGGTGCACGACCCCCGCCTCGTGGACCGCGACCAGGCCCTCGGCCAGCGCCGCGCCCACCGCGGCCACCTCCGCCGCGGACAGCGGGCCCTCCTCGTTCACCTTGTCGTGCAGCGAGGGCCCCGGGACGTACTGGGTGGCGAACCACGGCCGGTCGGCCTCCAGGTCCGCGGCGACCAGCCGGGCCGTGCAGCCGCCCCTGATCCGCCGCGCCGCCGAGACCTCACGGGCGAACCGCGAACGGAACTCCTGATCCTCCGCCAGGTCCGGCCGGATCACCTTCAGGGCGACCCGCTGCCCCCGCCGGTCGGACCCCAGGTAGACGACCCCCATGCCGCCCGCGCCGAGCCGGCGGTGCAACCGGAACGAGCCGACGACACGCGGGTCCTCGCGTCGGAGCCGCATCATCGCCATCGTCGTCCATCCCCGTTCCCCTGCGGTCGGTCCACCGGGCACAGCTTACGTAGTGCCGCCCGCCCCCGCGTACAGGCCGCGCCCTCCCGGGCCGGACGATTGTCAGTGCGGGGTGGGAGAATTGAGCCGTGGTCAGAGAGCCGCCGCCGCGCGGCTCCTCACCCGCGCGCGGCCGCAACCGAGCGGCCGCAGAAGGGGGTTCGATCCGATGAAGGGCGACCGGGTGGAGATCGTCGTGGACGCGGGGGACACGACACGGACCTACGAGGTGGTGGCCAGCCGGGCCGGCCGCCGGGTGGAGACGAACGTGCGCCGGGGGGTGGTCGAGGTGAGCGAGGTCACCCGCAACGGCACGATCGTCCGCACCGCCCGCTTCATGGCCACCAGGGTGCTCGCCCTGGTGGAGCAGCCCGTCCCGAGGGAGGACGCCGCCGAGCGCCCCAAGTGACCCCTCCGGGATGTCCCTGAGACCGCGGCGCACTCCTCCACCCAGGGGAGTACGCCCCGGGTCCCGCGCTCATCCTCCGGGAGTGCCGGGAATCGGTACGGAGGCATGACGCCCGGCACCCCCGCCGTCCCTAGGCTTGAGGTCAAGCGGTGGGTGCGGCACTCGTCCCCCGAGTTCGGACACCCACCGCTGTCCATACGACAGGAGAAGGACCATGGCCGACACGGCAGCGCGGAGCATCATCCGCACGCAGGGACGCAAGGCGACCGCCGCGTTCGGCGGCAGCCGGACCGGCACGCGGCACCCCTTGGTGGCGACGCTCATGGTGCTTCCCCTGGCGGCCCTGCTCGCAGTCGCCTTCGGCGGCTGGGACGCAGTGGTGACACAGGCGTCGTCCGTGGGCG
The DNA here is from genome assembly GCF_042728285.1 of Streptomyces sp. NPDC060194. Lineage (NCBI taxonomy): Bacteria > Bacillati > Actinomycetota > Actinomycetes > Kitasatosporales > Streptomycetaceae > Streptomyces > Streptomyces sp. NPDC060194. The sequence goes on from NZ_JBHWZH010000115.1 coordinate 12,262, forward strand.
TGATGCTGGGGCGCTGAGCGGCGCTCCGGGGCCCGGGAGAGCGGCCCGGGCCGGGACATCCGGCCATTCAGCCCCGTGGGGACGGGGGTGCGACGGACGGCGATCGAGGTCCGGACGGCTGGGGAGCCGTCCGGACCTCGCTGTGTTCCCCGCCGTCACACGCCCGGCCGGCCTCCCCGTAGGCTCCCCGGGTGACCGGCACGCTCCTGACCGCCCTCGGCCGCCTCGCGGCGAGCGCCGCGCACCCCGCCGGGCCGCCCGACCGGGCCTGCGCCTGCGCCTGCGCGGCCGGGGTGCTCGCCGACCGCGCCGACGGCACCGTCGTCCGCCACGGCCGCCTCGTCGCCAAGGCGCACGCCCCCGACTCCGATCCCGTCGCCCTGGCCGTCCGCGTCGCCGTCGCCGCCCACCCGGCGCTCACCGGCATACTCCTGCCGCCGCTCACCCCCGCCGCCGGGGCGGTGGCCGGCCGGCCCGGCAGCGTCTGGCCGCTCGGCCTGCCCGTCGACCCCGAGCGGCCCGAGGCCGCCCCCTGGGAGGAGGCGGCGAGACTCCTCGCCCGCCTGCACGCCGTCCCCGCCGGCCGGCTCACCGGACCGCTGCCGCCCATGCGCGGCCCGCTCAAGGCGGCCCGCGCCATGGCCCGGATGCGCGCCGCCGCACCCCACCCCGCGACCCAGGACGTCGAGCGCGCCTGGGCGACCCTGCCCGCCTGGGCCCGCGCCGAGGCCCCGCACCCCACCGCCCGCACCCTCTGCCACGGCGACCTCCACCTCGGACAACTCGTCCGCCACCCGGCCCCCGAAGGCCCCTGGCTGCTCATCGACGTCGACGACCTCGGACTCGGCGACCCCGCCTGGGACCTGGCCCGACCCGCCGCCTGGTTCGCCGCCGGCCTCCTCGCCCCCGAGATCTGGCACCGCTTCCTCACCGCCTACCGCACGGCGGGCGGGAGCGCGGTCCCGGAGCACGACGACCCGTGGCCGGCGCTCGACGTGCCCGCCCGCGCCCTCACCGCGCAGACCGCGGCCCTGGCGATCGCGAAGGCCGCTACCGGGCAACGCCCGCTCGACGAGGACGAGTTGCTGATGACCGCGGCCTGCGCCCGGATCGCCGCCCACCTACCCCGACCGGCGGACGATGTCGCACAGTAGGGTGAACGGACAAAGCGACCACGAGGAGTTGAGGTCAGCATGCAGTGTCCCAAGTGCCGTGCGCCGATGCACACGTACAACCGCAACGGCGTCCAGATCGAGCAGTGCAGCGGCTGCCGGGGGATCTTCCTGGACTACGGCGAGCTGGAGTCCCTGACCCGGCTGGAGTCCCAGTGGCAGGGCGGCGTCCCCGGCCAGGTCCCGCCGCCGCCCGCACCGCCCGCCTATCCCGCCGCCCCGGCCCCCGCCTGGGGCGCCCCGCAGCACGGCGGCCACCACGGCGGGCACGGGGGGCACGGGGGGCACCACAACCGCGGCTTCGGGCGCATGCTCTTCTCCTCCTGAGCAACGCGGAAGCCCCCGGTCACCGAGATGACCGGGGGCTTCGTGCGGTGCGCGATACTGGGATTGAACCAGTGACCTCTTCCGTGTCAGGGAAGCGCTCTCCCGCTGAGCTAATCGCGCGGGACGATCCGTGCGGACCCGTGCTGCGTGGTGCTGCGTGCGCGATACTGGGATTGAACCAGTGACCTCTTCCGTGTCAGGGAAGCGCTCTCCCGCTGAGCTAATCGCGCGGGACGATCCGTGCGGACCGGTACTGCGTGGTGCTGCGTGCGCGATACTGGGATTGAACCAGTGACCTCTTCCGTGTCAGGGAAGCGCTCTCCCGCTGAGCTAATCGCGCTTGGAGGTGGAGACGGGATTTGAACCCGTGTAGACGGCTTTGCAGGCCGTTGCCTCGCCTCTCGGCCACTCCACCAGGAGCCTGGTCAGGGGTATCGGGATGATTCCCCCACCATCGAGCGGACGACGAGACTCGAACTCGCGACATCCACCTTGGCAAGGTGGTGCTCTACCAACTGAGCTACGTCCGCATGTCGTTTCCGGTGGGCTTGCGCTCCCCGGCGACGTGTTGAACTCTAGCGGATTCCCGGGCCAGCACAAAAACGCGTTTGCGCAGCGTGCTGCGGTGCCGCTCACCGACGCCGTCCTCACCTGCACCGCTCCTAGACTCGGCCCCGTGCACAACCTCACCGACATGGCCCGCTTCGGCTCTCTCGTCGCCACCGACCTGCGCGACGTGACCCACGACCCCTCCGCGCTCGACTCCGCCGGCTTCTGGGCGGTCTCCGCCGACTTCGAGGGGCGGCTGACCTGCGCCCGCTTCGGCCGGGTGCGCCGGGAGCCGGTCCCCGAGCCCGTCCCCGGGGCCTGGCGCGGACCCGCGGCGCACGCGTGGACGTCGTCGCTCGACCACGCCGCCTACACCGCGGGCGTGCGCCGGATCCGCGAGCGCATCGCCACCGGCGAGGTCTACCAGGCCAACCTCTGCCGCGTGCTCTCCGCGCCCCTCGACGACCCCGCGGCCGACGTCGACGCCCTCACCGCGCTCCTCGCCCGCGGCAACCCCGCCCCGTACGCGGGAACGGTCCGGCTGCCCCGGCACGGCGTCGAGATCGCCACCGCCTCCCCGGAGCTCTACCTCCGCCGTGACGGCCGCACGGTGTCCTCCGGCCCGATCAAGGGCACCGGCCGCACCGAGGCCGACCTCCTGGAGAAGGACTACGCGGAGAACGTGATGATCGTCGACCTGGTCCGCAACGACCTGGGGATCGTCTGCGCGACCGGCAGCGTGACCGTGCCCGAGCTGTGCGTCGTCGACAAGCACCCCGGCCTCGTCCACCTGGTCTCGACCGTCGAGGGCGAACTCGCCGAAGGGGCCGGCTGGGGCGCGCTGCTCGGCGCGACCTTCCCGCCCGGCTCCGTGACCGGCGCGCCCAAGTCCAGCGCGCTGCGGATCATCGACGAGCTGGAGACGGCCCCGCGCGGACCGTACTGCGGCGGGATCGGCTGGGTCGACGCCGACCGCGGGACGGGCGAACTCGCCGTCGGCATCCGGACCTTCTGGATCGACCGCAGCGCAGGGTCGCCCGTCCTCCGCTTCGGCACCGGCGCCGGGATCACCTGGGGGTCCGACCCCGAGGGCGAGTGGCGGGAGACCGAGCTCAAGGCGGAGCGGCTGCTCGCGATAGCGTCGGGTGAGTACCACCCGATCGAAGGGACGTAGCGGTGAAGATCTGGCTGAACGGCGGGCTGCGCGACGCCGAGGCCGCCCGGGTGTCGGTCCTCGACCACGGACTGACCGTGGGCGACGGCATCTTCGAGACCCTCAAGGCCGTCGACGGACGCGCCTTCGCACTGACCCGCCACCTCGAGCGGCTCACCCGGTCCGCGCGCGGCCTCGGTCTGCCCGACCCGGACCTCGACGAGGTCCGCCGCGCCTGCGCCGAGGTGCTCGCCGCCAACCCGATGCCGCTCGGCCGGCTCCGCGTCACCTACACCGGCGGCCTCTCGCCGCTCGGCTCCGACCGCGGCGACGACGGCCCCACCCTCGTCGTCGCCGTCGGCGAGACCACCCGCCGGCCCGACACCACCGCCGTGGTCACCGTCCCCTGGACCCGCAACGAGCGGGGCGCGCTCAGCGGCCTGAAGACCACCTCCTACGCCGAGAACGTCGTCGCCCTCGCCCGGGCCCACGACGGCGGCGCGTCCGAGGCGCTGTTCGCCAACACCGTCGGACAGCTCTGCGAAGGCACCGGCTCGAACGTCTTCGTCGTCCTCGACGGCGAGCTGCACACCCCGCCGCTCGCCTCCGGCTGCCTGGCCGGCGTCACCCGCGCCCTGGCGGCGGAGTGGGCCGGCGCCCGCGAGACGGACCTGCCGATGGACGTCCTCCAGCGGGCCGACGAGATCTTCCTGACCTCCACCCTGCGGGACGTCCAGGCCGTCCACCGCGTCGACGGACGCGACCTCGGGTCGGCCCCGGGACCGGTCACCGCGAAGGCTATGCGGATCTTCGAGGAGCGGTCGGGCGCGGATCTCGACCCGTAGGCCGGTGGCCGCCCGTGGATCGCCGGGTAGACCATGGGCATGACCACCACCCTGCGGCCGACGGGCCCGCTCCAGCACGACGCCGACGGGATCCGGCGGCAGCACTTCCGGGTCTGCGTGAACAGCCGGCCCGTCGGCGAGGTCGAGGTGTCCACCGACGCCCGCTACGGCCCCACGGTCGGACGCATCGACGGGCTCCGCGTCGAGCAGCCGGACCAGCGGCGGGGCAGGGCGACCGTCGCCGCCCTCGCCGCCGAGGAGGTGCTGCGCGGCTGGCGGTGCGAGCGGGCGGAGGTCTCCGTGCCCGCCGACGCCACACCGGCCCTCGCCCTCGTCCGCGCCCTAGGCTACGTCGAGCGCAACCGGACCCTGCGCAAGCAGGTCCCCGCCGAGCCGCCCGCCCTGCCCGAGGGCAGCGCCGGGCGGCCGATGACGGAGGCCGAGTACGCGGCGTGGGCCGGGCGCACGGCCGAGGAGTACGTCGCCGCCCTGATGTCCCACGGTGTCGCCGAGGGGCGGGCGCGCGAGCTGTGCGCGACGGACCACTGGGCCGCGCTCGGGGACGGGGTGCGCAACCCCGACGCCTGGCTGGAGGTCCTGGAGCACGACGGGACGCCCGTGGGCACGCTCTGGGTGGCCCTCACCCCGGACCAGGCCCTCGTCGTCCTCGTCGAGGTCGCCCCCGAGCACCGGGGGCGCGGCCACGGACGGTCGCTGATGCTGCTCGCCGAGCAGCGGGCCCGCGCCGCCGGACGCGGGGCGCTGCGGCTGAACGTCTTCGCGGACAACACGCCGGCGGTATGGCTCTACGCCTCGCTCGGCTACGAGCCGGTCGTGCACCACCTGTTCAAGCCACTGTAGGACCCCGCCGCGCGGGCGGCCCGGCTGCCTCCCTCCGGACCCGGCTGCCCCGCGGCCGCGTCTACTGCGCGAGCAGCCGGTCGACGACCTCCTCGATCCGGGCCCGCAGCCCCTCCTGGCTCCCGCCGCCGTCCAGCCGCTGCCCGTCGACGACGTACGTCGGCGTGCCGGTGACCCCGATGGCCTTGCCCTCGGCCTGGTCGGCGTCGACGATCAGCAGGTGCCGGCCGTCGATCAGCGCGGTGTCGAACTCCTCAGCGTCCAGGCCCAGTTCGTCGGCGACCTCCAGCAGGAGGGCCTCGCCGTGCCGGTCCAGCTCGGCCACCCGGTCGAGCACCGCCTCGGCGTACGGCCAGCCCCGGCCCTGGGCGAGCGCCTCCTCGGCGGCCTGGGCGGCGGCGTAGGCGTGCTTGTGCTTGTCGAGGGGGAAGTGGCGCAGCCGGATGTCGAGCCGCTCGCCGTAGTGGTCCCGCAGGGCGCGGACGTCGTCGAGGGCGGTACGGCAGTCGGGGCACTGGAGCTCGCACCAGACGTCGAGGACGACGGGGCGGGCGGTGGGGGTTTCGCTCATACCCCCGAGTCTCCCAGGTGGCGACCCGGAGATATCCCTGATGTCCGCTCCCACCGTGGCCTCCGGCACGCGAGCCGGTGCAGGATGGGAGGGACGGGACGTATCGCCGCAGCGCTGGAGGACCGGATGGTTGCCGAGACCGTATGTACCGCCGTGGCCGCGGCGGGTTTGGGGATCGCGGCGATCACGGCGTACCGCAGGCGCTTCCTCGCCGCCGCGCGGATCGCCGCGTACGCGCTGGTGCCGCTCGGCCTGGTGATGACCGGGGTGGTGGACTGGGCGGTGGACGTGGTGTTCAGCCCCGGCGTCTGGGCCGGCTTCGGGGTGCTCGGGCTCTCCTGGCTGATCTTCGTGGTCACCCGTGCCGTCGAGCGCCGGGGCGGCGGGACCCGCAAGGAGCGCCGCGCGGCCCGCCGGGCCGCCGGGCGCGAGGCGGTCGCCCCCGGCGCCTCCGAACCGGCGCTCGGCCCCGGGCGGCCGACCGGGCAGCCGGCGGCCCGGCCCGCCCGGAAGCCCGCAGCCGCCCCCGCGGATGACTTCTCGGACATCGAAGCGATTCTGAAAAAGCACGGAATCTGACGAACTCCGCCCCGGGAAACGCATGTTGGTCATGCGGATCCTCCGGCGTGCGCCATCATCGGCGCGAGATGCACGACATTCCCCGGGGCGACGTCCCCGCACCGCTGACGCCCGCGGCCGACCACGAGCCGCGCGGCTGCCTGTTCGCCCTCTCGCAGCCGCCCCTGATGATCTTCCTCGGGGTGATCGCCTGCCTGCTCCTGATGGCGGCGGTCCACGACCTGTACCTGCTGTGAGCGCCGCGCGCCCCGTACGTCCGCACCGTGGCCGGCCCGCGCGGGCGGTCAGCTCGCCGACGACTCCCTGCGCCGGGCCCGGTAGGCGGCGACGTGCAGGCGGTTGCCGCAGGTGCGGCTGTCGCAGTAGCGGCGTGAGCGGTTGCGGGACAGGTCCACGAAGGCCCGTCCGCAGTCCGGCGCCTCGCAGCGGCGCAGCCGCTCCCGCTCGCCTGCGACCACGATGAAGGCCAGCGCCATGCCGCAGTCGGCCGCGAGGTGCTCGTCGACGGCCGCGCCCGGCGCGAAGTAGTGGATGTGCCAGTCGTAGCCGTCGTGGTCGGTCAGCCGCGGCGTCGTCCCGGCGGCGGCGACCAGCTGGTTCACGATGAGCGCGGCGGCGGCCGCGTCGGGGGCCGCGAACACGTCCGCGAAGCGCCCCCGCACCCCGTGCACGGCCTCCAGGTCGTGCGCGGTGAGCGTGCCGACGTCGCTGACCTCGTGGTCGCGCAGGAAGCCGTACAGCGCCGCGACGTCCGGGAGCCCGTCGGTCTCGCCGGACTCCGGTGCGGTGTTCACCAGCGCGACGACGACCTCGAGGGCGCGCCGGGTGTCGTGGGGGATCAGCACGTTCGCTCCCTCGCCGCCGGCGGACGGTCTCCCGCCGAATGACCCGAACCTTAGCGCTCCGGCGCCGCGGCCGGACGCAGCGGTGCCGCCGCCGCGGACTGCTCCGCGGC
>NZ_JBHWZH010000116.1:0-18982 GCF_042728285.1 Streptomyces sp. NPDC060194
GCCTCCCAGGAGGCCGCCCCCGCCGTCGTGCGTGGGGGTCAGTACCGCTCGGCGCGGTGGCGGTCGGTCAGCAGCGCCCAGATGACGAAGATGCCGATGCCGATCATCACCACGGCCCAGATCGGCTGGTACGGCAGCCACAGGAAGTTGGCGACCACGGCGAGCATCGCCAGGCCGACGCCGACCCCGCGCGCGGCCGCGTTGCCCTTGACGATCCCGACGCCGGTCAGGATCAGCAGCACGCCGATGACGAGGTGGATCCAGCCCCACGTCGTCAGGTTGAACTCGAACGTGTAGTCGCCGATGTTCGCGTACACGTCGTCCTTCGCGATGCCGACGATGCCGTTGAGCACCCCCAGCACCCCTTCGAGGATCAGCAGCGCGCCGGCGAACATCGCGCCGCCGGTCGCCCACGGGCTGTCCTCGTACCCGCTCCGCCCCGTGGCCGGATCGGGCGCGGGCGCCTGCGGGCGACCGGGGTTCGGCCCCCCGGGCGGGGGCGCGGTCTGCGACATGGCAACCTCCTCGACCGTCGACTCCGACGCGACGGCGCTTCTGCGCCCGACGCTCCGCCCCGGAGCCGGGCGCGGCGAGCGGTACGGGGCCGAACGGGTGAACGACGGGGGCCGAACGGGTGGGGCGCGGGTGAACAGTGCGTGCGTCGGCCGCCCGTTCCGCGGATCCGGGCCCGGCGGCGGAACCAAGGGCACCTGAGCGGGCGTCCCGCTGGTTCCTGAGTGATCGTTGAGTCCCATGGGGGGAACCGTGCTCGTCCTGTCCGTCATTCTTCTCGTCGCCGCCGTGGCCGTCTTCCTCGTCGGCCGGGCGCGGGACGTGACCGGTATGAAGTGGGGATCGTTCGGCGTGCTCGCCGGCGCGGTGGCGTTCGCCGTCGGCGGCTGCGTGAACGTGGTGAGCGCGCACGAGGTGGGGGTTCCGGTGACCTTCGGCAAGGTCGGCAGGCCGATGTTGCCCGGCATGCACCTCACGTCTCCGTTCACGGACGTCACCTCCTTCTCCACCCGCCCGGTCGACCTCGACCTGTCCGACAAGGACGTGATCGAGGTGCGGTCCTCGCAGGGCGGCGTGATGTACGTCGAGGTGACCGTGAAGTGGGCGGTCGCGCCCAGCAAGGCGGTGGAGCTGTACCGGCTGGCCGGGAACGAGGCGTCCATCCAGCAGCGGCTGGTCTACCCGGACAGCCGGGAGATCGTCCGGAACGTCTTCGCCCGCCACACCAGCGTGGAGGGCTACAGCTCGGCGCGCGAGAAGATCAACGCGGAGATCGGCGACCTGATCACGCGGCGGCTGGAGCCGCGCGGCATCGACGTCACCGCCGTCAACCTGCGCAACGTGAAGCCGTCGGACAAGCTGCAGGACCAGATCGACCGCAAGATCCAGCAGAAGGAGGCCACCGAGCGGGCCACCGAGGCGGCCCGGACGGCCGAGGAGGAGGCCAAGCGGCGCAGGATCGAGGCGGAGGGGATCGCCAAGGCCAACCGCATCCTGAACGACTCGCTCACCGAGAAGGTCCTGATGAACCAGTGCATCGAGGCGTTCAAGGAGGCGGCCGGCAGCAACGCGGTCTACACGGTGCCGTGCGGGACGGGCGGCGGCACCCCGGTCATCGTGGACGGCACCCGCGGCTGACCCGCGCGGCACGGATCGAAGGGCCCCGTCCGGACGGGGCCCTTCGCCATCCGCCCACGCGCCCCGCCGCCCGCCCGCGTCACCGCCTGCCTGCACCGCCGCCCACGCGGCCGGCCGTTCGCCCGCGTCACCGCCCGCCCGCACCGCCTTCCACGGGCGTCACCGCCCGCCTGCCCCGCGTCCGCCCGCGTCACCGCCCACCGGCCGCCCCGCCATCCGCCCGCATCGCGGTCGTCCCACCTCACCACCCGCCTTCGTCAGAGGCGGTGGGCCTTGAGGGTGATGTGGAGGAGGAGGCGGTCCTCGCCGTCGGCCAGGTCGAGGCCGGTGAGCTGCTCGACGCGGGAGAGGCGGTAGTAGAGGGTCTGGCGGTGGACGCCGAGGGCGGCGGCCGCGCGGCCCGCCTGGCCCGCGCAGTCGAGGTACGTCTCCGCCGTGCGGGCGAGCTCCGCGTGCGCGGGGGCCAGCAGCGGGCGGACGGCGGGGTCGTCGCCCGCCCCCGGCAGCATCGCGGCCAGCAGCCGGTAGGGGCCGATGCCCGACCACTGCGCCACCGGCCCGAGCTGCGGCCGGGCCGCCGCCGCCCGCGCCGCCGCGGCCGCCTCCCGCCAGGCCGCCCCCAGCTCCCCGACCCCGCGCCGCGCCGTCGCCACCCCGGCCGTCACCGGCCCGGCGCCCTCCCGCAGCAGGCGCTCGGCGGCACTCCGCGCGGGCCCGACCGCCTCGGACGCGCGCAGCCGCACCAGGAGCGCGAGCGCGGGCGTGCCGGCGGGAGCGGCGGCCGCGTCGGGCTCGGCCGCCGACGCGGCGGAGGCCCCTTCCGCCCCGTCCCGCTCGCCTGCGCCCTCGGCGGGCACGCCCGCGGCGCTCGTCGCCGCGCCGCCGCCCGCCCCGTACGGGAGCGTCATGGTGCAGGCCGCGGCGACGGACGGGATGCGGTGGGTGAGGCGGGTGGCGTCGTCGGCGGGCCAGGGGGTGACGCAGACGACCGCGTGGAGGCCGTCGGCGTCGGGGCCGAGGGCGGTGCGCAGGGCGAGCGCGGCGCGGTCGAGCCCGGGGCCGCGGCCGGCGGTGAGGACGGCGCGGAACTCGCGGGCGAGGTCGTCGACGGCCGACTCCTCGCCGGCCAGGAGGTCGCCGACCCGCTCGGTGACCTCCATGGCCGCGGCGAGTCGCTCGTCGGAGGGCCCGGGGTCGGTGTCGAGCAGCCAGACGTAGCCGTGGACGATCCCGCGGTGGCGGACCGGCAGGCAGATCCGGCCGCGGAAGACCCCCGCGTCCGGCGCGGCGGGGATGCGCACGGGGCCGGTGGCGCGGGCGATGCCGAAGCCCTCGAACCAGTCCCGGACGGCCTGCGTCGACTTCCGGGTGAGGACCGACCGGGTCCGCACGGGATCCATCGCCGAGTCGTCGTCGCTGTCGTGCGCGCCGAAGGCGATCAGGCCGAAGTCCCGGTCCTCCAGGGTCGCGGGCGCGCCGAGCAGGGCGGAGATCTCGTCCACGAGGTCCTGGTAGTCGCCGTTCACCCGCCCATTCTCGCACCGGAACGCCCGCCTTCATACATCTGTATGAGGACGCGCCCGCGGATGCGTGACGTCTGTCGATGGTCAAGGATCGGAACGGTCCATAGGTTCGACGGTGGTTGACCGTGCTCTTGTCCGTGCTGATTTTCCCCGTCGGGACTCGCGCCGAATCTCCGCCGGAATCATGTACCGGGCCCCCGCGCGGGGCACGCGACGGATACCGCCGGAGAACCGTTCGGCCCCGTCCGTCGCCGTTTTTGTGGAGGTGCCCCGTGCTGGGACCCGTGATCCTCGCCGCGTCCCGGAGCGACCGGATGCGTCGCCTCGTCTCGGCCGCGCCCGTCACGAAGCCGGTCGTGGACCGGTTCATCCCCGGTGAGGGCCTCGACCAGGTCGTCCCGATCGTGCGCGACCTGACGGACAAGGGCCTGGAGCTCACCCTCGACGTGGTCGGGGAGGACATCACCACCCCTGCCCAGGCCACCGACGCCCGCGACGCCTACCTCGCGCTGATCGACCGGCTCAAGGACCTCGGTCTCGGCGAGCGCGCGGAGATGTCCGTCAAGCTGTCGATGTTCGGCCAGGCTCTCGAGGGCGGGCACGAGCTGGCCCTCGCGAACGTCCGACCGGTCGTCGAGGCCGCCCACGCGATCGGCACGACCGTCACCCTGGACGCCGAGGACCACACCACCCTGGACTCGATGTTCGCCATCCACGAGGAGCTGCGGAAGGACTTCCCGCGCACCGGATGCGTCATCCAGGCCTACCTCTTCCGCACCGAGGACGACGCCCGGCGGCTCGCCGCGGCCGGCAGTCGGGTGCGGATCGTGAAGGGCGCCTACAAGGAGCCCGCCTCGGTCGCCTACCAGGACAAGGCGGACATCGACAAGGCCTTCGTCCGCATCGTCAAGATCCTCATGGCGGGCACCGGCTACCCGATGATCGGCTCGCACGACCCGCGGCTGATCGAGATCACCCAGGAGCTCGCCCGGACCGCGGGCCGCAAGCCCGGCGACTACGAGTTCCAGATGCTGTACGGCATCCGCACCGACGAGCACCTGCGGCTGGCCGCCGAGGGCCACCGGATGCGCGTGTACACCGCCTACGGCACCGACTGGTACGGCTACTTCATGCGCCGCCTCGCGGAGAAGCCGGCCAACCTGCTGTTCTTCCTGCGCTCGATGATCACCAAGAACTGAAGCCGGCGCGCCGAGCCGGCCGCGCCACGGCACCGCTCCCGTCGAGCCCCGCCCCGTACCCCTCCTCACCCCTCAAGGAGACCCGCACCATGGACGCCGTCACCCAGGTCCCGAAGCCGGTCAACGAGCCGGTCCACTCGTACGCCCCCGGCAGCCCGGAGCGCGCCCGCCTGGAGGTCAAGCTCAAGGAGCTGGCCGAGAACCCGATCGAGCTGGTGTGCACCATCGGCGGCGAGAAGCGGCTCGGCGGCGGCGACCGGTTCACCGTGGTCCAGCCCCACAACCACAAGGCCGTCATCGGCACCGGCCGCAACGCGACCACCGCCGACGCCCAGGACGCGATCGACGCGGCCCTCGCGGCCGCTCCCGCCTGGCGCGCGATGTCCTTCGACGACCGTGCGGCGATCATCCTGCGCGCCGCCGAGCTGCTCTCGGGCCCCTGGCGCGAGACGCTGGCCGCGTCCACCATGCTGGGCCAGTCCAAGACCGCCCAGCAGGCCGAGATCGACACCCCGTGCGAGCTGGTCGACTTCTGGCGTTTCAACGTGGCATACGCCCGCGACCTGCTCGCCGAGCAGCCCCCGGCGAACGCGCCCGGCGTCTGGAACCGCCTGGACCACCGCCCGCTCGAGGGCTTCGTCTACGCGATCACCCCGTTCAACTTCACCGCGATCGCCGGCAACCTGCCGACCGCGCCCGCGCTGATGGGTAACGTCGTCGTCTGGAAGCCGTCCCCGACCCAGACGCACGCCGCCGTGCTGCTCATGCGCCTTCTGGAGGAGGCCGGGCTGCCGAAGGGCGTCATCAACCTGGTCACCGGCGACGGCCTCGCCGTCTCCGAGGTCGCCCTGGAGCACCCCGACCTCGCCGGCATCCACTTCACCGGCTCGACGAAGACCTTCCAGCACCTGTGGAAGACGGTCGGCAACAACATCGACAAGTACCGCACCTACCCGCGGCTCGTCGGCGAGACCGGCGGCAAGGACTTCGTCGTCGCCCACCCCTCTGCCGACCGCGCGGTCCTGAAGACGGCGCTGACCCGCGGCTCGTTCGAGTACCAGGGCCAGAAGTGCTCCGCGTCCTCGCGCGCCTACGTCCCCGCGTCGATCTGGAACGACGGCTTCAAGGAGGAGTTCGCGGCGGAGGTCGACGGGATCGCCATGGGCGACGTCACCGACCTGTCGAACTTCATCGGCGCCGTCATCGACGACCGCTCCTTCGCCAAGAACAAGGCGGCCATCGACCGCGCCAAGTCCGACCCGACCTGCACGGTCGTCGCGGGCGGCACGTACGACGACTCCGTCGGCTACTTCGTGCGCCCCACGGTCATCGAGTGCACGGACGCGGCCAACGAGGTCTTCACGACCGAGTACTTCGGCCCGATCCTCGCGATCCACGTCTACGACGACAGCGTCGAGGGCGCGTACGACGCGATGCTGGACCAGATGGAGTCCGCCTCGGCGTACGCCCTGACCGGCTCGGTCATCGCGAACGACCGCGCCGCCGCGGCCCGCACGATGGAGAAGCTGCGGTACGCCGCGGGCAACTTCTACATCAACGACAAGTCCACCGGTGCGGTCGTCGGCCAGCAGCCTTTCGGCGGCGGCCGGGCCTCGGGCACCAACGACAAGGCCGGCGCCCCGCAGAACCTCCAGCGCTGGACGCTGACCCGCGCCATCAAGGAGACGCTGGTCCCGCCGACGGACTACGGCTACCCCCACATGGGCTGACCGCCCCTCCAGGACCGCGTTGCCGGTCCTCCTGATCCCCGCCCCCGCACCGAGCCCCACATCGGTGCGGGGGCGGTGTCCATAGGAGCCCGCTTCCCCGACAAACCCGTGGCAGCGCGGCATCCGGGTGACGCACGCTGATCCCCATGCACCGGACGCCCGGCGCGCGCGAGATCCGCGCCGCCCACACCGCCGAGACCCTCACCGTCTACCAGGCCTACCGCCCGGACCTCGGCCTGCCCGCGGCGCGCGACGGGCGCTTCCCGCCCGCGTGGAAGCGGGACCGGATGACGTGGATCAAGCCGTCGTTCCTGTGGATGATGTACCGCTGCGGCTGGGGCACGAAGCCCGGCCAGGAGACCGTGCTCGCGATCGAGATCCCGCGCGCGGAGTTCGAACGGGCCCTGCGCGAGGCGAGCCTGAGCCGCCGGGCCGAGCGGGAGCGGCCCAACCGGGTGCAGTGGGACCCGGAGCGCGACCTGCGGCTCGACCGACTGCCCTACCGTTCGCTGCAGTTGGGTCTCGCGCCGGAATCCGCGCGGCGGTACGCCGACGAGTGGGCCGTGTCGGTCACCGATGTCACGCCGCTCGCGCACGAGATCCACGCGCACGTCCGGGCGGGGGAGCGGGAGCGGGCCGAGGCCTTGCTCCCGGCCGAACGGCCGTACCCGGCAGGCGACTTCCTGGACCACCTGCGCTGACCATGCCGGGACATGGGGCCGCCCCTTCCGCGGGGGGATGCGGAAGGGGCGGCCGGTGGGGGGAGTCGCCGAGGTGTCAGACCTTGCGCCAGCGGGCCATGGCGAAGGAGAAGACGCCGAAGAGCATGAGGCCGACGGCGACGGCGACGAGCAGCCACGGGCCGGCGGGGGTCTCGGTGAACGTGCGCAGGGTGTCGTCGATGCCCTTGACGTCGTCCGGCTCGTACTTGACCGCCGCCACGAGGGCGAAGACGCCGATCGCCGCGAAGAGCACACCGCGGGCGATGCCGCCGGTGACACCGGTGAAGTCGGTGATCTTGCGGGCGCGCTGCGACATCTCGCCGAGCTTGAGGTGCTTGTGGTACGAGCGCTTGATCGCCCGCACCGCGATGACGACGCCGATGATCGCGATGGTCAGCCCGCCGACGCCGAGCAGGAACTGGCCCGCCGGCAGGTCGACGATCTTCGCGGTGATGTCCTTCGACTCCTGGTCACCGGACTTGTTGCCCTTCGTGCCCGCCGCGAAGGAGATCACGGAGAAGGCGACGAAGCCGTAGAAGACGGCCCGGAAGCCGGACACCAGGCGCTTGCTCGCCTTCTGCCCGTCGGGGCCCGCCTGCCCGAACGCGGCCTCGGAGAGCCGCCACAGGGCCATACCCACCAGCCCGACGGCGAGCACCCAGAGCATGACCGACCCGCCCGGCTTGGTGGCGATCTCCTCCAGCGCCCCGCTCCGGTCGGCCTCCTTGCCGCCGCTGTCGCCGAACGCGACCCGCAGCGCGATGACGCCGATGAGCAGGTAGATGACCCCGCGCGCCGCGAGCCCCCACCGGGCCGCGTACTCCATCGCGGAACTGTTCGCCGCTCTGCGGGCCTTGCTCTTGCCCGCCGCGGACACCGACTGTGCCGTCATGACTCCACCTCTCTGCCGTGCCAGCATGTGCCCCCGCCGGCGGCCAGGAAACGCAACGGATCCGTCACGGTGCGGCGGCCCGTCGGTACCGTGTCGCCCATGCTGCGTACCGTGCACACCGCCGATCTCGAACCGGCCGAACGGGCCGCCCTGCGCGCCTTCCTGGAGGAGTGCTTCGACGGGCGGTTCGACGCCGAGGACTGGGACCACACGCTCGGCGGGCTGCACGTCCTGGCCCACGACCAGGGGGAGTTGGTCGCGCACGGGAGTGTGGTGCAGCGGCGTGTGGTGCACGAGGGGCGGGCGTACCGGGCCGGGTACGTCGAGGGGGTGGCCGTCCGCGCGGACCGGAGGCGGCGGGGGTACGGAGGGCGGGTGATGGCCGCGCTGGAGCGGATCGTGGACAGAGCCTACGACTTCGGCGCGCTGTCCGCCTCGGACGCCGGCGCGCCGCTGTACACCGGACGCGGCTGGAGCGTCTGGCCGGGGCGGCTCGCCGCGCTCGGGCCGCAGGGGCTCGTCCCGCTTCCGGAGGAGGAGGGGACGACCTACGTCCGGCCGCTGCCCGGGGCCGGCCGGGGCCGACTGGACTTCGACTGGCGGGACGGCGACGTCCTCTGAGGCGGACGGGACGCGTGGGGCGCGTGGAGTGGCGTCCGTCTCAGATAGTAGGAAGCCCGACTAATTGTGGAGACAGCACGGTGACACTGCCCTAGCTTTGTAGGAGCCGAACGTCTCGCTCCATCCAGCGAACGGCGGACGCGAGCCGGTGCAGGTCCGGGCAACCCCCGCGGCACCCGCTCCCCGCCCCTTCCGGCGTGTCGAGTTCCCCCGGCCCCCGTTCCCGTGGGGCAGCACTCCAAGGAGTCGATCACCATGGCCGAGACCGCAGTTCGCCGTGCCCGCCGCACCCCCCGCACCACCGAGAACGACCGCCGCAACGCCGCCGCCGCGCTCCAGCGGGCGCTGGACCGCCGCGACAACGGCGGGTCCACCGGGCACTGAAGGACCGCGCGGCCGGCCGGCGGCGTCACCAGCCGGCCCGCGCCCGCGGACTCCTGTCCACATGCCGGACGGCCGATGTCATCCCCTGGGACGCGCGAGTACGGTGGCGTCATGTCTCGACGCATCGATCTCGCAGTGATCCCCGGGGACGGCATCGGCTCGGAAGTCGTCGCCCAGGGGCTCAAGGTCCTGTCCGCCGTGCTCCCGCAGGACGTGAAGCTGGAGACCACCGAGTTCGACTTCGGTGCGAAGCGGTACCACGCCACCGGTGAGACCCTCACCGACGCGGACCTGGCGGCGCTCGCCGGCCACGACGCCATCCTGCTCGGCGCGATCGGCGACCCGTCGGTGCCGTCCGGCGTCCTGGAGCGCGGCTTCCTGCTCAAGCTCCGGTTCGCCTTCGACCACCACGTCAACCTGCGGCCGTCCAAGCTGCTCCCCGGCGTCGCGACCCCGCTCGCCGGCCAGCCCGCGATCGACTTCGTCGTCGTCCGCGAGGGCACCGAGGGCCCCTACACCGGCAACGGGGGCACGATCCGCGGCGGCACCCCGCACGCGGTGGCCACCGAGGTCAGCCTCAACACCGCGTTCGGCGTCGAGCGCGTCGTCCGGGACGCCTACGCCCGCGCCCAGGCCCGTCCGCGCAGGAAGCTGACGCTGGTCCACAAGAACAACGTCCTGGTCCACGCCGGGCACCTCTGGACGGACATCTTCGCCGAGGTCGGCAAGGAGTTCCCGGACGTCACCACCGACTACCTGCACGTCGACGCGGCGACGATCTTCCTCGTCACGCAGCCCGAGCGGTTCGACGTCATCGTCACCGACAACCTCTTCGGCGACATCATCACCGACCTCGCCGCGGCCGTCTCCGGCGGCATCGGCGTCGCCGCGTCCGGGAACATCAACCCGGCCGGCACGTACCCCTCCATGTTCGAGCCGGTCCACGGATCGGCCCCGGACATCGCGGGCCAGGGCAAGGCCGACCCCTCGGCGACCGTCCTGTCCGTCGCCCTCCTGCTGCGCCACCTCGGGTACGAGGCCGAGGCCGTGCGCATCGAGGAGGCCGTCTCCGCAGATCTCGCGGAGCGCGGCGACTCCGTACGCACCACCGACGAGATCGGTGACGCCCTCGTCGTACGCGTGACCGGCTGACCCGTCCGCTCCCAGGAGCCGCCGGGTCGCCCCCACCGCGCCCGGCGGCTCCTTCGCGTTCCCGCGCGATCCGCCGTCCGGGCGGCACACCCCCGACCGCGAACGCCCCGTTTCGTCCTCGGCTTCCCGCGCGCGATAATCGAACGCGGGGCCGCGGCAGAAGTGAAAGCTCGGACGTCCTAGTACCGGCTACGGGCGTGAGCGCGGTCCGTACGCCCACTCACGGTGAAGGACACAGGACTCAGACTCATGACCACTCCCACGACGCCGGCCGGCGCCCCCTCCGCCGAGCCCACCACGATCGAGCTCAAGCCCACCGCCACGCCGCTGGCCGCCGCGGAGCGCGAGGCGATCCTGGCGAACCCCGGCTTCGGCCGGCACTTCACCGACAACATGGTGACCGTCCGCTGGACGGCCGGCCGCGGGTGGCACGACGCGCAGCTCGTCCCGTACGCGCCGCTGTCGATCGACCCCGCGAGCATGGTCCTGCACTACTCGCAGACGATCTTCGAAGGGCTGAAGGCGTACCGCCAGCCCGACGGCTCGGTCGCCACGTTCCGCCCCTACGCGAACGCGGCCCGGCTCAACGCGTCGGCGCGGCGGATGGCGATGCCCGAGTTGCCGGAGGAGCTGTTCGTCGAGGCGTGCGACGTGCTGGTGCGGCAGGAGAAGGCGTGGGTCCCGGCGGGCGGCGGCGAGCAGACGCTGTACCTGCGGCCCTTCATGTTCGCCACCGAGGTCGGCCTCGGGGTGCGGCCGTCCAACGAGTACGTCTTCATGGTCATCGCCTCGCCCTCCGCGCCGTTCTTCGCGGGCGGCGTCAAGCCCGTCACCGTCTGGCTGAGCGAGGACTACGTGCGCGCGGTCAAGGGCGGCACGGGGGCGGCGAAGACGGGCGGGAACTACGCCGCGTCGCTGGCGGCCGCGGCGGAGGCGGCGCAGCACGGGTGCGACCAGGTGGTCTGGCTGGACGCGCACGAGCACCGGTGGGTGGAGGAGATGGGGGGCATGAACCTCTACTTCGTCTACGGGGACAAGATCGTGACCCCCGAGCTGACCGGGTCGCTCCTGCCGGGCATCACCCGCGACAGCCTGCTGAAGATCGCCACGGACCTGGGGTACGAGGCGGTCGAGGGGCGGATCTCCACGGAGCAGTGGAAGGCGGACAACGAGAGCGGGGCGCTGACGGAGGTCTTCGCCTGCGGTACCGCGGCGGTCATCACGCCGGTCGGGTCCGTCAAGTCCGCGTCGGCGGACTGGACGCACGGGGACGGTGCGCCGGGTGAGGTCACCCTCCGCCTGCGCAAGGCCCTCCTGGACCTCCAGACGGGCGCGGCGCCCGACACGCACGGCTGGATGCACCCCCTCGGCTGACGGGTGAGCCCGGGAGCAGGGGGCCCGGCCCCCTGCTCCCTCTCCCTGTGCGCGGCTCCGCCCCATGGTGCTGTGTCCAGCGCCGGCGACGCATGAGCCCGGCCTGGTGGGCCTCGCCCCGCGGGGGAGTCGTGCCCGCAGATTTGAGCACAGCTCAAAGAGTGGAGCGCGGCCACCCCGTATGACCCAGCACACCCGTTAGAGTGGTACTCAAGTGCACCGACCTCTGGAGCTCCGCCATGACCTTCCGAATGCCGCCCGAGTGGGCCCCCCACACCCGCACCTGGATGGCCTGGCCCGGCCCGAACCCGACGTTCGAGTCCGCGGAGGAGCTGGCGGAGGCGAGGGAGGCGTGGGCGAGCGTGGCGGCGGCCGTGCGGAAGTACGAGCCGGTGACGATGGTGGTCGGGACGGGCCAGCTGGACAGCGCACGCGCGCTGCTCGGGGAGGACGTCGAGCTGGTCGAGCGGGACCTCGACGACGCGTGGATGCGGGACATCGGCCCGACGTTCACCCTCAGCGAGGACGGCAGGGAACTCGCGGCCGTGGACTGGACGTTCAACGGCTGGGGCGCCCAGGACTGGGCCCGCTGGGGGCACGACGCGAAGATCGCGGCCGAGGTCGCGGACCTGACCGGCGCCGCACGGCACGCCTCCGCGCTGGTGAACGAGGGCGGCGCGATCCACGTGGACGGCGAGGGGACGGTGCTGCTGACGGAGACGGTGCAGCTCGGCCCGGAGCGCAACCCCGACTGGACCCGCGAGCAGGTCGAGGCGGAGATCCACCGCCTGCTCGGCACGGAGAAGGCGATCTGGCTGCCGCGCGGCCTGAGCGGGGACTACGGCCGGTACGGGACGCTCGGCCACGTGGACATCGTCGCCGCGTTCGCCGCGCCCGGCGTCGTCGTGGCCCACTCCCAGCCGGACCCGGCCCACCCGGACCACGAGCTGACGAAGGACCTGATCGCCCGCCTGCGCGCGTCGACGGACGCGAAGGGCCGGCAGCTGGAGGTCGTCGAGATCGAGGCCCCGACCGTCCTGCGCGACGAGGACGGCGAGTTCGTCGACTACTCGTACATCAACCACTACCTCTGCAACGGCGGCGTGGTCCTGTGCGCCTTCGACGACCCCCGCGACGACGCCGCCGCGGCCACGTTCCGCCGCCTCTTCCCCGACCGCACGGTCACCCTCGTCGACGCCCGCGCGATCTTCGCAGGTGGAGGCGGCATCCACTGCATCACCCAGCAGCAGCCGAAGGCGGGCTGACCGCGGTGGCCGCCGCCCGCCCGCCGCGGAAGCGAAACGCCGCGCCGCCGCGGGAGACCGTGCTCGCCGCGGCGATGGACGCGATCGCCGCGCACGGTCTGGCCGGGCTGACGATGGCCGGGCTCGGCCGCGAGGTCGGGATGAGCAGCGGGCACCTCGTGTACTACTTCCGCAGCAAGGACGAGCTGCTGCTGCAGACGCTGGAGTGGAGCGAGGGCCGGATCGGCGCGGAGCGGCGGGCCGCGCTCGCCCGCCCGCTGCCCGTCCGGACGCGGCTCGACGCGTACGTGGAGCTGTACCTGCCGGCGGGCCCCCGCGACCCGCACTGGTCGCTGTGGCTCGAACTGTGGAACCGCGTCCACACCGCGGACGACGACACCCGCGCCCGCCTCCTCGACATCGAACTCGCCTGGCACCGCGACCTCGTCGCGCTCCTCGTCGAGGGCGCCTCCCGCGCCGAACTCCGCCCCCTCCCCGACCCCGACCGCCTCGCCACCCGCCTCCGCGCCCTCCTCGACGGCTTCTCCACGCACCTCACCATGTCCCTCCCCGGCTCCACCCGCGCCGAGGTCCTCGCCCACATCGCCGACCACCTGGACGACACCCTGGACCCGACCGGAAGCTGAGCCCCCGGAGGACCGCATCGTGAGACGGCCCTCCCACCCCGGGGCAGACGTGCCAGACTGCCGCCGTGCTCTCGTTCGCCACGATTATTGGCAGCAGGCGCGCCGGTCCGCAGTGACCACCCCGGACGCACCCCGTCCGGCGTGGACACCGTGTCTTCCAGACCCGCGCGCAGACCTCTCGCGATCAGCGAGGGGTTTTTTCGTTTCCCGGCCCCACCACGCCGGGGATGAGGGGCGCGGGGCGAGGGGGGACGGTGGAGCCGGTCATTCCGGTAGACCGAGATCCGACAGGAGCCAGATCAGCATGACCGAGCCGAACACAGCGACCGCACCCGACGACGCCTTCCACGTCTTCGACACCACCCTGCGCGACGGCGCGCAGCGCGAGGGCATCAACCTCACGGTCGCGGACAAGCTGACCATCGCCCGGCACCTGGACGACTTCGGCGTCGGCTTCATCGAGGGCGGCTGGCCCGGGGCCAACCCCCGCGACACCGAGTTCTTCGAGCGCGCCCGCAAGGAGATCGACTTCCGGCACGCGCAGCTCGTCGCGTTCGGGGCGACCCGCCGCGCGGGCGGGACGGCGGCCACGGACCCGCAGGTCCAGGCGCTGCTGGACTCCGAGGCCCCGGTCGTGACGCTCGTCGCGAAGTCCCACGACCGCCACGTCGAGCTGGCCCTGCGCACCACGCTGGACGAGAACCTGGAGATGATCCGCGACACCGTCTCCCACCTGCGCGCGCAGGGCCGCCGCGTCTTCGTCGACTGCGAGCACTTCTTCGACGGCTACAAGGCGAACCCCGCCTACGCCAAGCAGGTCGTCCGCACCGCTGCCGAGGCCGGCGCGGACGTCGTCGTCCTGTGCGACACCAACGGCGGGATGCTCCCCGCGCAGGTCCAGGCCGTCGTCGCCACCGTCCTCGCCGACACCGGCGCCCGCCTCGGCATCCACGCCCAGGACGACACCGGCTGCGCCGTCGCTAACGCCCTCGCCGCGGTCGACGCGGGCGCGACCCACGTCCAGTGCACCGCGAACGGCTACGGCGAGCGGGTCGGCAACAGCAACCTGTTCCCGGTCGTCGCCGCGCTGGAGCTCAAGTACGGCAAGCGGGTCCTGCCCGACGGAGCGCTCGCCGAGATGACCCGCATCAGCCACGCCATCGCCGAGGTCGTCAACCTCACCCCCTCCACCCACCAGCCCTACGTCGGCCTCTCCGCGTTCGCCCACAAGGCCGGCCTGCACGCCTCCGCGATCAAGGTCGACCCCGACCTCTACCAGCACACCGACCCGGCGCTCGTCGGCAACCACATGCGGATGCTGGTCTCCGACATGGCCGGCCGCGCGTCCATCGAGCTGAAGTCGAAGGAACTCGGCGTCGACCTCGGCGGCGACCGCGAGCTGATCGGCCGCGTCGTCGCCCGCGTCAAGGAGCGCGAGCTCGCCGGCTACACCTACGAGGCCGCCGACGCCTCCTTCGAACTCCTGCTGCGCGCGGAGGCCTCCGGCGCGCCCCTGTCGTACTTCCGCATCGAGTCCTGGCGCGCGATCGTCGAGGACCGCCCCGACGGCACCCACGCCAACGAGGCGACCGTCAAGCTCTGGGCCAAGGGCGAGCGCGCGGTCGTCACGGCGGAGGGCAACGGCCCCGTCCACGCGCTGGACTCCGCGCTGCGGGCCGCGCTGGAGCGCATCTACCCGCAGCTCGCCACGTTCTCCCTCGTCGACTACAAGGTCCGCATCCTGGAGGGCAGCGCGGGCACCGGCTCCACCACCCGCGTCCTGCTCACCTCCACGGACGGCACGGGGGAGTGGACCACCGTGGGCGTCGCGGAGAACATCATCGCCGCGTCGTACCAGGCGCTGGAGGACGCGCACACGTACGGCCTCCTGCGGGCGGGCGTCGTCCCCGCGGAGTAGCCCGCGCGGGGTGGGCCGGGTGCGGGGCGGGCCGGGCGCGGGGTCTCGCATTACGGCGTCCGGCCGGTCGTCCGCCGCGGGCGGGGGAGCGGAGGAACGCCCCGTACGTCCGCGGTCCGTCGGCCCGGGAGTGCGGGTGCGGGCGGTCCCGGGCCCGCCGCGTCAGCGGGCGGCGAGGAAGGCGGTCCAGGTCGCGGGGGCGACGGTGAGGACGGGGCCGTCGGTGAGCTTGGAGTCGCGGATGTGGATGGCGGCGGGGTGGGCGACCTCGACGCAGGCGCCGCCCTCGCTGCCGCTGCGGGAAGACTTGCGCCAGTCGTAGGCGGCCTCCAAGCAGTTGCCGCCTTCGCTCCCGCTGTAGCTCGACTTGAACCAGTTCATGCCGCTCCTGCCAGGTCGTCCAGCAGGCCCATGCTCTCTTCGGGCGTCAGGGCCTGGGAGCGCAGCATCCCATATTTCTGCTGCAACACACTGACCTCATCCGGGTCCTCGATCAGGAAGCTGACACGCTGGCCTTCGACGTAGGCGAGTTGATTGTGATCCGGGGTTTCGATCAACACCATCGGCCCGTCCAAGGAGGCGTGCTTCTCGCGGGACGTGGGCACGATCTGCAGCCCCAGAAAGGGCAGTTCGGCGCATTGGCGCAGGTGGTTGAGCTGTCCCAACAGGACGTCCCGACCACCTATGGGTCGGTGCAGGACGACTTCCTCGACAAGGAAGCACATCATCGGCGGCCAAGGCTCCCGCCCGAAGATGCGCTGACGCTCAAGGCGACCCGATAGCCGTTCGGCAGACTCCTCAGCCGATATCGGCGGGAACAGGCAACCGAAAACAGCCTCCGCATACCGCTCGGTCTGAAGCAGCCCCGGCACGACTTGGTTCTCATAGGACAGGAGCGTCAGCGCGGCCTGCTCCAGGTCCACGAAATCCCGCGCGAACACCGGGAACCGCTCCCGCAGCGGCATGTGGCCGATGGCGACGGCCAACGCGCCACCCGCGCCGAGCACTTCGTCAAGCGTTGCCGCCAACTCGGGCTGGAGCGCACGCCGGCCCTGCTCCATCGAGGCGATCGTGTCCACCTGCACGCCGACCAACTCGCACAGCCCCTCCTGCGTCAGCCGCGCCCGCTTCCGGAAGTGCTGGGCCTGTGCGCCCACCATGCGCCAGGACGGGTTCCTCACCGCGCTCTCTCGCCGCTGCATGTGCAACCCCTTCCCCGCCCCGACCCCGCCGCGCCCGTACCGGACCCGTACAAAAAATCTGTACGGGTCGACCCGTTGGTCCACTGTAGTGACTCCGCGTGACGATGGCCCGGTAAACGACGAACCCCAACTCCCGTCCCTTCGCTCCCACTTCTACCGCCGCGACCCCCGCAGCGTCTCCGCCGCCCGCGCCTTCACCCGCGCCGCGCTCCTCGACTGGGACCTCAAGTCCCTCCTCGACGACGCGACCGTGTGCGTCAGCGAACTGACCACCAACGCGCTGCTCCACGGCGTGCCCCCGGGGCGCGGCTTCCGCCTGACCCTCACCCTGGGCGCGGCCACCCTCCGTATCGCCGTCGACGACAGCGGTCCCGGCGTCCCCGTCGCCACCGCGCCCGCCCCGGACCACCCCTCCGGCCGCGGCCTCCTCCTGACCGCCGCCCTCGCCGCCCGCTGGGGGGTGTCGCCCCGCGACCCGGGCAAGACCGTCTGGTGCGAGTTCGCCCTGGGCGACAGGCGGCGCACCGACGAGTCGGAGGCGCCGCGTACGCTCTGCCGGTGACCGTCGTACTGCACACGGACGCGATGCCGTCCGCACCCGCGCTCGTGCTCCGCCCCTGGCGGACGGAGGACGCCCCCGAACTCGTCACGGCGTTCCAGGACCCGGTGCTCCGTCGATGGACGAACTCCGCCGTCGAGACCGCCGAGGACGCCGCGCGCTGGGTGGAGACCCAGCAGCGCGGCTGGGAGGCGGGCGACCGCTTCGCCTTCGCCGTCCTTGATGCGCCCCACGGCCCCGTGGTGGGCAACGTCGTCCTCAAGTACGCCGCGCCCGGCGGTCCTTCGGCCGAGGTCGGCTACTGGACCGCGGCGCACGCGCGCGGGAGGGCGGTCGCGCCCCGCGCCCTGGAGGCGCTCACGACCTGGGCCTTCGCCGCACTCGGCCCCGAGGGCCTCCTCCGCCTGGAACTCCTCCACCAGGTGGACAATGCGGCGTCGTGCCGCGTCGCGACGAAGTGCAACTACGCACTCACCTCCACCCTCCCCGCCCACCCGCCTGCCTTCCCCCTCCCCGGCCACCTCCACACCCGTTCCTCCCCCGAGGAGGCCCTCACCGAGGCGAAGAATCGGGCCGCCATCCCGCGCGTCGTCGCGATCTGCGGCTCCACACGTTTCATGGCCGAGATGGCCGAGGCGGACGTCCGGGAGACGATGGCCGGCCGGATCGTCGTCAAGCCGGGCTGCGACCTGAAGTCCCCGGACCCCCTCTGGTCCGACCCCGTCGAGTGCGCGGCCCTCAAGCTCCGCCTCGATACGCTGCACCGCGCGAAGATCCGCCTCGCCGACGAGGTGCTGGTCGTCGGCCCCTACATCGGCGACAGCACCCGCGCGGAGATCGCCTACGCGCGCTCCCTCCGCCGGCCCGTCCGTTTCACCCACCCCGAGGTCGACCCCCTCGCGTGACACCCCGCGGTACGGCGCGCGCCTTGGGCGGCGGCGATGGGCCCCAAGACAGCCCCCCGCTGTACGGGAGCACCCACGCCGCTGCGCGCCCCGAGGCCGGCGGCTGATGATGCGGGCGGCTTCGACACCGTCATCTTGTACGGGCTGCGCGGAGCGTGCCAGTTCCTGAGACCGCCGCGTCCCTCACGCACAGCTCTTCGCCCCTGTTCCGACGACTCCGCCGTCGGGCTGGTCTAGGTTCGGCCTGTGAACCCCAGCAATCCCACGGCCGATGCGCCCCGAGAGCCTGACCTGCCGTCCTGGGAGGTGGTCCTGGCGGAGACCGACTGGTGCTCGCTCCAGACGGCTTTCGGCCATGGTGGAAACCTTCCTGAGATCATGGCGAGGTTGCTGGAGCCAGACGTGAAGGCGCAGTTCACCGCCCTGTCGGAACTCAGTGAGCTGGCCGGCCACCAGCACGGCATCTACGAAGCCACCGCCCCCGTGACCCTGTACGTCGCCGGCATCCTCGCCCATCCGGCGACTCTGACCCTCCGGCCGTACCGCGACGTCCCCTTCCGCGCTACCTTGCTGAACTGGTTGGCCTCCACGGCCTACGACGCTTCCGACGACATGGTCGAACGCATCACGGAGTACGCCCCGGGCCTCCTCTCCCGCCACGGCATCCTGGCGGCCTTCCGCGACCTCCGCCCGACGCTCTACCGCGCCGTCGCACCCTTTCTGCGGGACGGCCACGAGGACGTGCGCGAAGCCGCCGGGCTCGCCGCGCTCGTCCTCGTCGAACATCCCGCGCTCGCCCACCGCCGCGAGCACCTGGCCGTGCACGCACGCCGCGTGCTGGCCACCGAAGGCGACGTCCCGAACCGGCGCGTCGCCTGGAGGGCCCTCAAGGCATGGGGCTACGACGTCACCGGCATCGAACCCCCTCAAGTGGAGGTCTGGGACTGCGGGCCGCACAGCGATGGCCGAGGCGACCTCGTACCCCCCTTCTGAGGCGCCCCACCGCTGCGCGGCTTGTCCGGAGTGGGGGTGCGCCGCGGGGGCCTTGGGCGGCCGGCAGCGGGGTCTCTTGCGCCGTTGCACGGCGAAGTCGTGCCGCTGCGCGGCAGGCACCACGCCGTTGCACGGCTCGTTCGTAGTGTGGCTTCGCCGCTGCGCGGCTTGGGCGGCGGGAGCGGGGGGAGCCCGCCGCTGCGCGGCGAGGCCCCGCCCCAGCGCGGGCCGCGCAGGGGGGGGGGGGGGGAGGGGCATATAAAAAAA